>SXUH01000125.1 GCA_005791855.1 Bdellovibrionales bacterium | reverse complement strand
CTAATGTTCTTCTGCATTAAGCCGATGAGTCACTGAGTTAGTTATTTTATGGCCGGGGGCAAATAATGGATAAGAGCTTTAACGATCAAGAGCTTTCTGACATCATGAAAGAAATTGAAGCCTTAGAAGGTGATTCTGTGCTTGAAGAATTAGCTCACATGGATGAGTCAGAATCCATTCCCACTTCCTCTCCTCAAGTTGTGTCATTCGAAGAAAGAACTAATGCATCGACACTAAACAATGCACACGCTTCGACCGCCATGAGTTTCAAAGTTTCGGGGAACATGTCTCTTGATATGCAATTCGAAGTCGGTGGAAAAGTCATCTGTCTTGAAGTCAGCGAGCACGGTCTCAATATACAAATGGATGGAGGAATGACATTCTCCGTTCCAGTTGGCAATAAGGCCCACGGTAAAAAAGCTGCCTAGTCCATGTCCATCAAAATTCTCGGCGGCGTGGCCAGAGGGTTTCCTCTCGCGACTCCGAAGCTCGACTCCACCCGACCCACGTCGGTCATGATCAAACGCAAACTCTTCGACTGGCGTCAGCACCTTGACGGTTTCACCTTCGTCGACCTCTTCGCCGGCTCCGGAGCGATGGGATACGAAGCCCTCTCCCGCGGGGCGGACCGGGTCCTGGTCAACGACTCCATGAAGGGCGCGTTCCTCACGCTCAAGGAGAACAAGGCCAAGCTCGAGAAGGCCTTCGGCTTCGATCCGAGCTCCATCAAGGTCACGAACCTCGACGCCAAAGCCTGGCTCACCAAGGAGCTGAAGTACGAACTCCCCGAGACCCGGGACGCGGTCATCTACCTCGACCCGCCCTACGAAAACCACGCGCTCTACCAGGAGGCCCTCGAGCTCCTCCGGGCCGCGGCCTACGGCGGTGAGGTGTGGGTCGAGTCGGATCGGCTCAAGGGGCTAAAGCCGGATCAGGTCACTCGAGCTTTTCCCACCGTCGTAAAAACTTTCGAGAAGGGGGATCACTTTGTGGTTATCGGGAAATTGATATAGGATTATTCTTAGATCAGCCACAAAGGAATCCTCTTGGAAAAGAAACGGGCGCTGTACGCCGGAACCTTCGATCCCTTCACCAACGGCCACCTGGACATCGTCCAGCGGGCCATCACCATCTTCGACGAAGTCGTGATCCTGGTCGCCGTCTCTCCCAACAAGAAGCCCTTCCTCAGCTCCGAGCAGCGCGTGAACGTCCTGCGGAAGCTCTTCGCCCACGAGCCCAAGGTGAAGGTCGACAGCTGGACCGGGCTCATCGTCGAGTACGCCCGGCTCAATAAGATCACGTCCGTCGTCCGGGGCCTCCGGCCCACGGGCGACTTCGAGATCGAGTTCCAGATGGCGTCCATGAACCGGAAGATCAACCCGGACTGCGACACGGTCTTCCTCATGACCAGCGAGAAGCTCTACTACATCTCGAGCTCCCTGGTGAAGGAAGTCTTCACCCACCAGGGGGACGTGACTCCGTTCGTCCCGCCGCTGGTCCACGAGGAACTGAAGAAGATTAAAAGCTAAGGCAAAAGAAGAGTCACTATGTTGTTAAGCACGCGGGTCCGAGACATCCAAGACAGCATCACCATGAAGCTCAACGAGAAGGCCATCGAGCTCACCGAAGAGGGCCGGGTCGTCTACAACCTCTCCGGGGGCCAGCTCCCGATCAAGCCGCTCCCGGAGTTCATCGAGAAGATCCACCACCAGCTCAACTTCCTCAAGAGCTACCAGTACTCGCCGTCGGCGGGCTTCGTCGCCCTCCGGAAGAAGCTCCTGAAGCACTTCGCGGACACGCGGCACCTGTCGGCCGACCTCCTGGAGAACTGGGACGCCATCGTCTCCAACGGCTCGAAGCACTCGCTCTACAACGCCCTCGGCGCCGTCGTGAACCCCGGGGACGAGGTCATCCTCCTCGCTCCCTACTGGGTGACCTACCCGGAGATCATCAAGTTCTGGGGCGCGACCCCGAAGATCGTGAAGTCCAACGTCTACGACGCCTTCGTGCCGGCCGTGGACGACATCCGGAAGCTGGTCACCGAGAAGACGAAGGCCATCATCGTCAACAGCCCGAACAATCCGTCCGGCGTCCACTACTCCGACGACTGGATGCGGGAGTTCGCGGCGTTCCTGAAGGAGCGGCCTGGGCTGATCGTCATCAGCGACGAGGTCTACGCGGACCTCTGCTACTTCGACCCGAAGCCCACGTACTTCTACCAGATCGACAAGAGTCTCCTCGCTCAGACTATCGTCGTCCACGCCATCTCCAAGACCCTGGCGGCCACGGGCCTGCGCCTCGGCTACGCCATCGCCCCGGCCGAGGTCACCGCGGCCATGGGACGGATCCAGGGCCAGACCACCTCCGGGCCCAACAGCCTCATGCAGCGGTCCCTGCTCGACTTCGACCTCTCGCACCTCGAGAGCTTCCTCACGCCGATCAGAAACCACATCCGCCTCAACGCCGCCTTCCTGCGCGAGAAGTTCCGGGAGGCCAACCTCGGGCACTGCTGGTACCAGTCCACCTCGGCCTTCTACTTCATGATCGACTTCTCCCGGACCCCCATGTTCAAGCGCTTCGGGGACGAGGGGGATCGCTCCGACGTCATCAGCGACGAGCTCCTGAACAAGGAAGGCATCCTGGTGGTACCGGGACGGGACTTCGGGATCCCGAACAGCGCACGGATTTCCCTAGTGATAGAGGAGATTCCTTTCCAGGAAGCCATAAGTAAAATCATCAAGTATTTAAAGAAGCACTAGCCGGAAGGCAGTTTTAGCCCGGCTTCGGTCTCTTTAACTCTGGTTTATACTCAGAGGTGGAGACACAACGTGCGATCAATCCTCTACATCGGTTTTTTGCTATTCTTCCTATCCTGTGGCAAGAGCACGGAGCAGGAGACGGCGGACACCATCGACGTGGCCCTCTCGTACCTCACGGACGGGAAGTGCGAAGACGCCATCGAGGTGCTTGAAGACCTGGGCCGGAAGAACGGGGACGCCGTCTACCTCCAGGTCCTGGCCTCGGCCTACGCCTGCCGGGCGAACTTCAACGAGGTCCGCTTCATCTCCACCGACATCCCGGCCATCGTCACCACCAGTGGCCAGGCGCTGATGCGGTCCCTGTCCATCCTCACCCTCTCGGACGAAGACGCCGCGGATTCCTCCGACTACCTCGACGTGAAGACCGCCATGGGAGTGCTCGCGTACGCGACCGGGGCGACCACTCCGGGCCAGGCCGAGCGGACCACCGCCTTCGGGGTCCGGGGCGCCGGGGACATCGGCGTGCAGCTCCTCTTCCTGAGCATCGTCGAGCTCGGGAAGTTCCTCAACTACTACGGGAACGTGAACGCCGCGGGCGCGAAGGGCCTGGGCGGCGGGGCTTCGACCTGCTTCATCGACTACTCGGATCCGAGGGCCCAGGCCGTGATCGCGGCGAACTCCGGCGGCGCCTGCAACAGCAACACCGGGGGCCACCCGGACCTCGACTTCGCGGCCGCGAACCTCACCAAGGCGAAGCGCCGGCTCTGCGAGGGCCTCGTGGCCTTCAACACCATCGTGGACGTCGTCGCGAACCTCGACCTCTCGGGCACGGAGTCGCTCTCGAAGTTCACCAGCGTGAACACGACGATCACCGCCCTCCGGGCCCCGGCCGTGGCCGCGGGTCTCGGGCCCCTCCTCGCCCTCACCTCCCAGAGTGAGTGCGAGACCGCCATGGGGGACAACGCGAAGTTCGCGGACATGGAGTTCCTCTACTCGATGCTCTTCGAATCGGGACTCCAATGAAGAAGTGGCTGGGCCTCTCCACCGTCCTCCTGAGCCTCAAGGCCCTGGCCTACCAGAGCCCGCACTTCATGCGCTCGCCG
>SXUH01000124.1 GCA_005791855.1 Bdellovibrionales bacterium | reverse complement strand
GGTCTTGCTCAGGTCCCGCTGCCAGGGCGTCGAAGGCCTCTGGACCCGGTCGGGCAGGGGGTTCTTGAGATCGGTGGGAGACATGGTGGCCGCGTCGAAGAGCTTGGCTTCGAGGACGCGCTTGCCGAGGAAGCCGCAGTACGCGCGTTGCTCGTCGAGGTCGAGGAGCGCGGGCCTGGGCCACTGCTGCCGATCGGCCGTGACCTTCGCGGCCTCGCCCGTGAGCAGTCTCCATTCGTTGACCTGCTGGTTGGACACGTAGAACTTGTCGAGGAAGATCTCGCGGTCGAAGTTGTCCCAGGTGAAGCCGGGGTCCCGGAGGTCCTTCGGCCTTCCGTAGCCGTAGATCCGCTGCGGGAGGTAGGTGTCCCGGCAGGTGTCGGTGAGGACCATGGGCTGGCTGTAGCCGGGGAGCTCGGCCACCTCGAACTCCACGATGTAGCCGTAGTGCAGGCCCAGGCCCGGGGTCTTCCGCTTGAACATCTCGTAGTAGCGCTCGTGCTCCGAGTACTCCTTGATCGGATCGAAGGCGGGCCTCGCGGCGACGGAGAACGTCTGACCAAAGAGCTCAATCTGGATGGAGGTCTTCTTGTTCACTCCCCCCTGCCAGTAGCACTGCCAGAAGTGCGGCTGGCACTGGTAGTAGCTCCGGCCGACGTCCTTGGTGAAGGTGATCTCCTGGTCGCACTGGAGGCCGTTCCTGGTGATGAGCCGGTCTCCCTCCTCCCAGAGCTTGAGGATGTAGGGATGGGCGGCGCGGATCACCTGAGTAAACAACTCCTCCCGGGACTCCGGCGGGAGGGTTTTGACGACAAGCTTCGGCCGCGGCCGCATGAAGAGCAAAAAGATCCCTAAAATGCTAAGAGAGCTTAAGATTAGGATGATCTTTGGTATGATAGAATGAGGATCAGAATTTCTCTTCACAGGATCAGGTTATATGAAATGGATGGAAGAAGTAAATAAGGAAGAGGGCCGCTACCGGAACGTGCTGGCCTTCGACGACTACATGAAGCTCTTCGAGAAGAACGTCGAGAAGGAGCTCAGGCCAACGAACATCTACCTCCGGGACATGTTCGACTACTACGGCACGAACCCGAGCGGCAGCTTCAAGCTCTTCACCAAGGAGCACGCCGACGCCCCTCCGGTGCACGGCCAGATCCGCACGCAGAAGCGGATCTACCAGTACCTCCAGAACTTCATGGAGGAGGGCTTCAACAACAAGTTCATCCTCCTCGTGGGCCCGAACGGCTCCTCGAAGTCCAGCCTGATCAAGAAGATCATGCTCTCGGCGGAGGACTACTCCTGCACGGACGAGGGCTCGCTCTTCAGCTTCAGCTGGGTCTTCCCCATCGACCAGTTCGTCAAGGGCTCCCTCGGCCTCTCCGGCGGGACCCACGACAAGAACCTCAACTCCTACGCGTTCCTCGAGGACAAGGACGTCAGCGCCATCATCACCTCCGAGCTCAAGGACCACCCGCTGCTGCTCATCCCGATCAAGACCCGGCAGTCCCTCATCGACGCCGCCTTCAAGAAGGACACGGCCCGGCTGGAGACGATCCGGAAGTCGTACCTCTACAACGGGGACCTGTCGCAGCGGAACCGGATGATCTTCGATGCCCTCCTGAAGAACTACAAGGGGAGCTACGAAGAGGTCTTCAAGCACATCCGGGTCGAGCGCCTCTACATCAACCGCCGCTACTCCATCGGCGCCACCACCATCGAGCCGCAGCTGCACGTGGACGCCCAGCTCCAGCAGATCACCATGGACCGCCGGCTCGCCTCCCTGCCGCCGAGCCTGCAGTCCCTGAACCTCTTCTCCCTCTCCGGGGAGGTGGTCCTCGCCAACCGCGGGATCCTCGAGTTCTCCGACCTCCTGAAGAGGCCCCTCGACACCTTCAAGTACCTCCTCATGACCATGGAGTCGAAGACGATCAACCTCCAGGGGATCCTCACGGAGCTCGACATCTTCTTCATCGGCTCCTCCAACGAGATCCACTTCTCGGCCTTCAAGCAGCACCCGGACTTCAACTCGTTCAAGGGCCGGTTCAACTTCCTCCGCGTGCCGTACCTCATGAGCTACCGGGAGGAGGAGAAGATCTACGCCGAGCA
The DNA here is from genome assembly GCA_005791855.1 of Bdellovibrionales bacterium. GTDB lineage: Bacteria > Bdellovibrionota > Bacteriovoracia > Bacteriovoracales > Bacteriovoracaceae > Peredibacter. The sequence goes on along the minus strand of SXUH01000124.1, from coordinate 3,560 downwards.
GATCGCCAAGCTCAAGGAGCAGGCGAGCTTCGAGCCCCACTCCCTCACCGCCCTCTGCCTCTGGTCGGTGATGACCCGGATGCGGGCGCCGGTCGCCAAGGACTACCACGACGAGAAGCTGGGCCGGATCGCCGAGAGCCTCTCCCCGCTCGAGAAGTGCCTCCTCTACGCCGACAGGGAGACGCCGGACAACTTCGACTCCGAGTCCCGGCAGATCCTCCGCATGGGCGTCGAGGACGTGCAGACCGAGTACGACAACGACTCCATGTACGAAGGGAAGTTCGGCATCTCCCCGCGGGAGGTGAAGCAGATCATCTACGACCTCGCCTCGAGTAACCGCACGGTCACCTTCATGGAGGTCCTCGAGTACCTCCGGGCCCTGAACGAGAAGAAGGCCGAGTACGACTTCCTCAACATCTCCCACCAGGGCGAGTACCACAACACCCTGAAGTTCCTCAGCCTCATCGAGAAGTTCTCCCTGGACAAGCTCGACACCGAGGTCCGCGAGTCCCTGGGCCTCGTCGACGAGCGCTCCTACGAGGAGTACATCTCGAAGTACATCCTCTCGATCAACGCCATCATCAAGGGCGAGAAGGTGAAGAACTTCGTCACCGGGAAGTTCGAGGCCCCGGACTCCTACTTCATCAAGGAGTTCGAGTCCAACGTCCACATGAACGAGGCCTCGGAGAAGTTCCGCTCGAACCTCATCGCCCGGCTCGGCGCCTTCGCGCTGGACAACCCGGGGAAGCCCATCGTCTACAGCGAGGTCTTCGAGGACCTGGTGCACCTCCTGCAGGAGTCCTTCCGGAAGGAGCAGAAGAAGATCATCGACAAGCTCGGGAAGAACCTCATGCTCTACCTGGCCGAGAAAAAAGAGGGAGTTAGCCACAGCCTCGCGCCGGACATCCGCGACGCCATCTCCGGCATCATCCACACCCTCCAGAGCAAGTACCACTACACGGAGAACGGGGCGATTTCTTCCCTTCAATATCTCTTGAAAATGCGCTATGACTCCCTCCGATGAGCGAGATCGAGAAGTCCTTCACCACTGAGAGATACGTCGTGAGTTATCCCGTCCACACGGACGAGGATAACCTGCGCCTCGACCAGTTCGTCATGAAGTTCATGCCCACCCTCTCCCGGCAGTTCCTGAAGAAGAAGATCGAGAAGGGCGAGGTGGTGATCTCGGGCCGGACGCCGCCGCACAAGCCGAGCGCGAAGGTCCACTTCGGAGAGCGGGTCACGGTCACCACCCACAACGACGGCGTCATCGAAGAGGAACTCTGGCACGGGAAGCCGGTGGCGAAGGACCAGGAACCCGGCGTGATCTACGAGGACGCGGACCTGGTGGTGATCAACAAGCCCCCGTTCATGATCACCCACCCCGCGGGGAAGAACCTCTTCTACTGCGCCACCGTGTTCTTCGAGACCCGCTACAAGCACACGGTCCACTCCATCCACCGCCTGGACCGGGAGACCTCCGGCCTCCTCCTCCTCGGGAAGAACCCGAAGGTCTCCCAGAAGGTGAGCCAGCTCTTCGAGGAAGACCGGGTGAAGAAGTGCTACTTCCTCATCGCCCACCGGACCGAGGGAGCCAAGCCCTTCCCGTTCACGGCGAAGGAGCGCCTCGGGAGAGACGAGGGGGCGATCCCCCAGGGGATGATCTCCGCCTACCCGGAGGCCTCGGCCCTCGGAAAGGAATCGGAGACCCATTTCGAACTCCTCCTGGAGAAAGACCGGTACGTCCTGGCCCTCGCCTTCCCCCTCACGGGCCGGCAGCACCAGATCCGCGTGCACGCCGCCTGCAACGGCTACCCGCTCCTCGGCGACAAGCTCTACAACGGGGACTCGAGCGTCTTCCTCCGGTTCAAGGACTTCGTCCCGACCAGCGAGGACCACGAGAAGATGCAGATCCCGCGGCAGGCCCTCCACGCCGTGGCCCTCAAGCTCGCCTACCCGAAGGACGAGATGACCCACTACCTGGCTCCGCTGCCGAAGGACCTCTCCGACTGGCTCCTCTCGAAGCTGGGCCTCCCGCACGAAGCGGTCGAGGCGCTGATCGAGGAGCGAGTGTCCGCCTGGCTTAGATGAGGTTCCGGAGGAAGTTCAGCACGCCCCGGGGGCCCGAGTTCTCCTCTCCCAGGAGGATGATCCGCGGCTTGTGCTTGAGCTTGTGGAGGTACTTCGAGATGTTGCTCACGCCGACGGAGTTGTTGAAGAGCTCGAACATGCTCTCGTCGTTGGGCGCGTCTCCGAAGAACCAGCTCGACTCCGGCGTGACCGCGGGCCGGTACTTCTCGAGGAAGTGCTTCACCCCGAGGTACTTGGAGATCTCCCCGCACCAGAAGTTGATGTGGACGTTGGACTTCGAGTAGTTGATCTTGTTCGTGTCCATGAAGTCCATCACCTGCGTCACCCAGTCCTCGTCCATCTGGTGGAACTCGATGGCCCGGTCCGTGAGCCTCCCGAAGGAGTCCGCGGAGAGCGGGATGTGCGGGTAGTGGTGCTTCAGGTCGTTAGTGAAGCGCTGGAGGCAGGAGAGCTGCTCCTTCGAGACCAGGGCCTCTTCGACGATCTCGCCGCTCGCGTCCCGGTAGGCGATGACCCCGCCGCCCTCCATGATGCAGGCCCTGACCGGGAAGTGGGTCAGGAAGAAGTGCCCCCAGGAGAGGGAGCGGCCCGAGACGATCACGAACTCGTGGTCGTGGGCCCTGGTCCAGTCGAGGATGTCGAAGAAAGCGCGGGTGAGTTTCCCCTCTTCCGTGAGGGTCCCGTCGAAGTCGGAGAAGATGATCATTCTACTTCCAGATCCAGGAGACGAGGCAGCCGACGTAGTCGGTGGAGGCACCGAGGTCCTTGTTCCCTTCGAGCGAGAGCAAGAGCTTGTCGTTGTCCGCGCCCGGGAAGGGCATGCTCGCTCCCAAGGTTAGTGAGGCATAGTACTCAAATTCGTTGGTCGCATTATCTAATTTAATGCCGGAGGGGACGGCTAGGAAAGGGAAAAACTCGTGGCCCTGGATCGTGAACCCTTTCCGCACGGTGGGCGCAGCACCAACCACGCTCGCCTTGACGTCGGCGTACTTCTGGTACTGGAGGAAGGGCTTCACGGAGACCCGGGGCTGGCTGATGTCCTCGTGGAGCACTTCCAGGTCCATGGCCGCCCCCATGTTCACGGCCTTCGAATCCTGGGTCGCCGCCACGGAGAGATCGAGGAGATTATTCGGCGTGGTCTCCTGAGTGAACCTCAGACCCGCGCCCATTTCGCTCCTCTGACCCGTGTACCCAGTCATCTCGGCGGAGAGGAGGCGGGATTGGTTTTTAAGGGGATGGGTGGTGATTCCCACGATCGAAGCGTGACTAGTCACCGCTGCGAAGAGGCTCAGGAGGATGATGAATTTCATACTTTGATTATCTGTCGCATTGAAAAATTTGCAACCCTTCTCAAAGACAGGCCTGATTCTGTGCATTATAGTCAGCTTTTGCAGGATTTCATTGACGATAGAGGCCCATCTCCTATAGATTCTAGTCTCTTTTTTAGTGGTGGATGTAGTTCAGTTGGT
>SXUH01000123.1 GCA_005791855.1 Bdellovibrionales bacterium | reverse complement strand
CCCTGCCCGAACAAGGTGCTCGCGAACGAAACTACCGATATCATCTATTACAGCCCGGCCGACAACCCGACGACACTTTCTGGCGCGAGGACGGACAGTAACCTACCACCTTTTGTGGTTAATAAATTCTGCAGCCGGGACCTCACGACACTCTATAGGATTGGCACCGGAGCCGTCGTCCCCTTCGACCTCGCTTCCTGTCCTTCCGGATGGTCTCCCTACGCGGCCGGGAAAGGAAGGGTGCTTCTCGGGGAGGGCGTTGGTAACTTAGATGCTGCTGCTGGTGCCCTGACAAGCAGGGCCCTAGGTACTACGGGGGGAAGAGAGTACACGACGGGGGTACCCGCCAACGAGGATGACGTCGTCATAGATATAGCTCCGGGACCTGGGGCTCATTTAGCAAGTACCTTCAGTGCGTTCTACGCAACCAATCCTCCCGACACGTCCGTCGGTGGCGGCTTGAGTGATAGCAACATGCCGCCTTTCTATACTCTCTTGTCTTGCAAGAAGGAGTGATCCGGACCGGATCCGGCCCGGGTAAAATTTTTACACGTTCAACAATATACAAACAAGCCGGAGCCCCTAGGGCTTCGCGCACTCCGCTTCGCTATCCCAACGGTCGTGGCAGATCACGTAGTCCTTCAGCGAACTCTTTTTGGTGATCCGCTTGAACTCTTCCTTTATCTCTGCGGTCGGGGTGACCACCGCGTAGGCGGCGTACTTGTGGGACTCGCCGAACCAGCACTGGCCACTGGTCTTCTTCTTGAGCAGGGTTCGCTTCTTCGTGAGCTTCACCTTCACGTCCGAGACATCGAAGGTCTTCGTCTTGTACTCCTGGGCCGCTTCGTCCCAGTACTTGATGAAGATCTGGTTATCGTTGTGCCCCTCTTCCCAGCGGACGTTTCCGTCGGCGTCGGAGCAGTTGTCTTCGAAGTAGGAGGCGTGGGCGGTGAGGGCTGTCAGAAGTCCGAGAAGAATGGTCCAGCGTCTCATGGAATTTTCCTTTGGCTAGGGTTTCTTAAATTATGCATGGATGCGGAAAGCCGATTGAAGATAAGATTGGCCTAATCTTAGACGTGAAAGTTTTTTACGGCACGCTCTGCTGATCCCGATCTGTGGTATCGTCCCTCCCGATCACATTTAATTTATCCCACCAACCTTAAGGATCAGTATGAAACTCAAAACTAGCGCGCTCCTCGTTGCCTGCGCCATCCTTCCGCAGTTCGCCTTCGCCTGGGGAGACCTGGGCCACCAGGCCGTGGGCGAGATCGCCGAACGGAACCTCACCCCGAAGGCAAAGGCCATGGTGGTGAGCATCCTCGGCGCCGAGCCCCTGGCCGTGTCGGCGACCTTCCCGGACCACGTCCGCTCCGACAAGCGCTTCAAGGAACTCGACGCCTACCACTTCTGCGAAATCCCGGAAGGGGTCGAGAGCTACGACCACAAGGCCCCGCACCAGGTGATCAAGCGAGACGCCAACGCCTTCATCACCCAGATCCCGGCCCTCCTCATCGACCCGAACCTCGAGGTCCACAAGAAGATGGTCCTCCTGCGCTACCTCACCCACGTCGTCGGTGACGTGCACATGCCCCTCCACGTCGGCAACGGCCTGGACGTGGGAGGGAACTCGTGTGTCGTGAACTGGATCACCCCGGGCACCGGCGCCGTGGAGAAGACCAACCTCCACACCCTCTGGGACGAGCGGCTCTTCGACGTCATGAAAGAGAGGGCGCGGATCCTAAACGAGCAGCAGCGGATCCCGGCCAAGCGCTACTTCGGGTACCAGGAAATCGTGAAGACGGTCTTGGAAGACACCCAGCTCTCCTCCGAGGAGACCGACGCCGTCCTCTCGAAGACCCCGACCGAGTGGTACAAAGAGTCCCAAGCCCTCCACCCGCTGGTCTACGCGGACAAGGCCCCGGGGACCCTGGCCCGGGACCGGAGGTTCTGCGACTTCCGCGGCGGGAACTTCGACCCGGCGGCGGTTCCGACCTTCGGCGACGAGTACGCGCAGAAGGTCCTCCCGACGCTGAAGAAGCAGGTCCTCGTCGGAGGACTGCGTCTGGCGAAGCTCATCAACGACGCCGCGGTGAACTTCCCCGTGGCCTCGATGCCAAGGGAGAACGATGGCCAGTTGATCAAGGCCGTCCTTCTCGAAAACATTAAGTAAATTAGAAGGGGGAGGACCTTCCTCCCCCACTAACTTCCCGAAACTCCAACGCCCTATAAAAACTCCGCAGCTTAAGTCCCCAGTCTCCGGTGGCCCTCCCACTCTCATTGACACTGCTCTCTTCTGAGGCTAAAAACCTTGTGATTCAAAACACTAACCCAGGGTAGACGCATGCTTAAGATCCTCAGTTTCATCCTGTTCCTCCTCGTCACGCTCCAGGCGAGCTTCGCCAAGACCGTGAAGGTCATGTCCTACAACGTCGAGAACCTCTTCGACGTGGAACACGACTCCGGCAAGGAAGACTACACCTTCCTTCCGATGAACCACCCGGCGAAGGCCCCGGGCTGCGAAACCATCAAGGTCGAGCACTACAAGAAAGAATGCCTCGAGACCGACTGGACCGCCGACAAGCTCGAGATCAAGCTCACGCAGATCGAGAAGGTGGTGAAGAGCACGCAGTCCATCCCGGACATCCTCGCCCTCATCGAGGTCGAGAACCCGAACGTGGTCCAGAAGGTCCAGAAGCGCCTGGGCTACAAGCACCTCATCATGACCAACTCTCCGGACGCCCGCGGGATCGACGTCGCCGTCCTCTTCAACCCGAGCCCGGCCCTCGCCTTCGTGAGCACCCGGGAGATCAAGCTCAAGACCTCCCAGTTCGGCATCCGCTCGGCCACCCGGAACGTCCTCGAGGTCACCTTCAAGCTCGCCGGGAAGCCCTTCTTCTTCTACCTCAACCACTGGCCGTCTCAGCAGAGCGGCCCCGGGTCCCGCGTCTCCGCCGCCGAACAGGTCATGGCGGTGGTGAAGGACAAGATCAACGCTCCGGACACGCGGGTGATGCTGGTCGGGGACTTCAACGTCACGGACACGGAGAAGCCGAACCCGATCTACGACATGCTCACCAAGAACACCGGCTTGTTTGACATCGCGGCTCAGCTAACTCCGGCCCAGCGGAAGAAGCTCCCGCCGGGGACCTACTTCTACGGCTGGGAGTGGACCTGGAACTTCCTGGACAAGATCATCGTCAATGAGAACTTCCTCAAGAGCGCTCCCGGGATCAACGCCAAGAATTTCAACATCTACGCTCCCCAGTTCATGACCCGGATCTACGAAGGGAAGAATCCCGACCGTCCCGGTTTCGGGCAGAAGGCCGTGGTTCCGTGGAACTACTGGCACAACGCCTACACCATCGAGCGGGCCGGCTTCTCGGACCACTTCCCGGTGACCGTCGAAATCACCCTCTAGTTCCCAATCGCTTTCCCCATGGTCCGCGAGGGCCATGGGGATGTTTTTACCCGGTAACCCCCCCTCCCGTTCGCATCTACAATATACCTGAGGCTTTTCTCCTACCTTCAAGCTTTAGGGTCAAAGATGCGCGTATGGCTTATGTTACTCCTGGTCGCCGCCTGCAAGGGCAAGAGCGGCGATAGCACTCCAGCTCCGACCAGCGGAACCGATCCCCTCACCAACTACCAGTGGCACATCCTGAACACCGGGCAGTCCAACTTCTCCGGAACTCCGGGGGTGGTGGGAGCCGACGTGAACCTCCTCGACGTCCATTCCGAGTTCACCGGGGAAGGGGTGTCCATCGCCGTCTCCGACGGGAGGATCGACCTGGACCACGAAGACCTCAGGGCCAACGCCGACTTCGCCAACTCGAAGGACTACCAGCAGCCGTTCCCCTACTCCGGCACGCCCACGACTTCCGACGACACCGACGGCCACGGGACGGCGGTCTCGGGCCTCATCGGCGCCGTGAAGGGCAACGCCCGCGGCGGCTTCGGCCTCGCCCCCTCCGCCAGCCTCATCGGGATGAACTTCCTCAT
>SXUH01000122.1 GCA_005791855.1 Bdellovibrionales bacterium | reverse complement strand
GAGCTGGCCAAGCTCGCCAAGGGCTGCTCCCTCGAAGACGACTGGTTTGACTGCAGCGTCCTCCGGACCTGCGGGAAGGGGATCGGCGGCGAAACCGGAGTCACGGTCTTCCGGTCCTTCGCTCCGGCGACGTCCTACTGCCTCACGGGAATGGAGAGCGAGATCTTCGACTCCGACGCTCCCGGGATGCCGAAGGCCTACCTCTCGTGCAGAGGTGTGCGGATGCCGTCCCAGATCAAGCTCGTCTCCCCGGACGGCAAGAAGACCAAGACCTGTCCGTTTCCGAAGTTCGGTAAGCCGTGAGCTTCGAAGCCCTGGGCCTCTCACCGACCCTCCTTGAGAACCTGGCCTCGCTCGGGTACGACCGGCCGACGGAGATCCAGAGCAAGGCCATTCCGCTGGTCCTCGCGAGGAACGACGTCCTGGGCATCGCTCAGACGGGCACCGGAAAGACGGCGGCCTTCGCCCTGCCGCTGCTCCAGATCCTCTCCGCGTCTGCCTCGAAGAAGGTCACTCGCTCCCTCATCCTCGCACCCACCCGCGAGCTCGTCTCCCAGATCCACCTGAGCCTCACGAGGTACGGAGCCGGCACGGGCCTTGCCGCCGCGGCGATCTACGGGGGCGTCGGCCAGACCGAGCAGGTCCGAGCTCTCCGCGAGGGAGTGGACATCATCGTCGCAACTCCCGGAAGGCTCCTCGATCTCGCCCGGCAGGGCCACGCCAGGCTCGGACGCATCGAGTGCCTGGTCCTGGACGAAGCGGACCGGATGCTCGACCTGGGATTCCTCGAAGACATCAACGCCATCCTGGAGCTCCTTCCACCGGAGAAGCAGACCTTACTTTTTTCCGCGACGATGCCCGACCCCATCGTTCGCCTCTCGCAGCGGATCCTGGTCGGCCCGGAGCTGGTCAAGGCTTCCCCGGAGCTCACCACGGCCCGGAACATCGAGGAGAGGGTCTTCTTCTGTCGGCGGGAGGACAAGTTCCAGCTCCTGCGGAAGCTCCTGAAGGAGGAGGGCCGGGAGCTGGTGGTGGTGTTCACCCGGACCAAGGACACCGCCGACAAGGTGAAGGAGTACCTCCGGGCCCACCGGATCGCCGCCGCCGTCTTCCACGCCGACAAGACCCAGGTCGACCGGGAACGGGCGCTGGAGAATTTCAAGGCGGGGAGCATGAAGATCTTCATCGCCACAGACATCGCGGCCCGGGGCCTCGACGTCCCGGGGATCACCCACGTGATCAACTTCGAGCTCCCCGGCGACCCGGAGACCTACGTCCACCGGATCGGGAGGACGGCCCGGGCCGGCGGCGCCGGGACCGCGGTTTCCTTCTGCGAGGAGCTCGAGAGGCCGATGCTTGAGAAGATCCAGGACTTCATCCAGAGGAAACTTCCCGGCGAGGCCTTCAAGGGGAGGCCCGAGGCCGCGGGGGCCTGGTCGCAGGAAGGACCGATCCGGCAGGTGAGGCCACCGACGCCGGGGAAGAGCCAGGAGAAGAGCGCCTACGTGGATCACTCCAAACGGCAACGGGCCCCCGAGAAGGGACAACCAAAGAAGAAGCCCTCCCACCCCGGGCTCCGGAGCCGGAACAAGAAACGCTGAGCCTACCTCTTCTCTGGTCGGGCCAGGAGCTTGGTCACGGCCTTCTCGATCTGCGGGGAGAAGTCCGGGAGGATGAACATCTTGAAATGGTCGAAGCGCTCCGGCGTGAAGTCGTCCGCGGAGAGCATGTTCTGGAGCTCGTCGGCCACGCCGATGATCTCGGTGGTGAGGTTGATGTTACTGGTGCGCTTGGTGGAGTCGCTCCCGCGCCGGCGCAGGTGGTGCTGCTCGACGGTCAGGCAGACCACTTCGTCGAAGCCGCCGTTCGAGCGCAGGATCTCGGCCCCGCGCCGGGCGTGCTGGTCGAAGATCTCCCTCCCCTCCGGGGTCTTCAGGTACGCGGCTTCGTGGAGCTGGGTCGGGTCCAGTTCGTAGAGGCCGATGTCGTGGACCAGGCCCGCGAAGCCCACGAGCTTGATGATCTTCGAGGACTCGAAGCCGACCTCGTTGGCGATGATCCCCGCGAGGAAGGAGACGGAGGACGGGTGCTCCTTGAGCTCGATGTTCTCGAGGAAGCTCTTCAGGGAGGCGTTCTCGATGCGCATGGAGCGCATGAGGGAGATGGACTGGTTGAGGAACTTGTTGGCCGTGTCGAGCTTCTCCGCGCTGATCCCGGTGTGGATGAGGTTCTGGGAGATGTTCGCACCGAGGTTCGCGACGTTCTTCGCCTTGTGCTCGAGGCTCACGTCCGCGCGGGCCAGGAGCTTCCGGGAGACCTCCTCGCAGAGGTTGATGTACTTCTTCTGCTCCTCGGCCGAGATGTAGAGGTACTTGACGTTCTTCCGGGCGTACTTCTCGATGAGGTCCTGCTGGAGCACGTCCCCGGCGTTGAGGATCTTGATGAACTTCGAGGGCCCGAGCTTGATGAAGACGTTGAAGAAGGACTTCGGCGTGAGGACGTAGTCCGCGAGGAGGGTGGGGATGTAGCCCTCGTCCGCGAGGGTGAGCTCCACGTCCTTCTCCTCGCTGCTCGCCTGGACGTCCTTCCACAGGTCCCGGGCCTTGAAGAGCTCGACGATCTCGCTGACGATGACCCGGAAGCTCGACGGCTTCTCGAGGATCTTCAGGAAGCCGACCTCCGGGCCCTTCATCTCGGCCGGGAGCTTCTCCGGCGCATGGGACACGAGGATCACCGGGAGCTGAGGCCTCGATTCCTTGATGAGCTTGAGCTCGCTCATCCCGTGGCTCTCGCCGATGCTGCTCGAGAGGAAGACCACGCGGATCCTGTGCTTGGGCTGCTTCAGGATGGAGTTCGCCTCGGAGAAGCTCCTGGCGAGCATGCACGGGTAGGCGTCCATGAGGCCCGAATGGTCCTTGATCTCTTCGAGGAACTTGTGGTTGTTGTCGATGATGAGGGCCTTGCCGTAGAAGCTTTCCATTCGCATCCTTTGAATGCTTATCGGCATCGGAACGCCGAAAAATCTATGGTCATTGTACCAGAGTCTAGAATATTTGCACTAGCCTAACCATATGATATGTCATAGCTAAATGCTTTTAAGTTAAATTCATTTTAATAAAAAGAGTCAAAACCTTAGACGTTCGGTTGTAAATACTTCAAGGCTCCAATCACCGGGCTCCGGATCGGGTTGATACTTAAGCGAAAAAGGAACCTACATGAAACTCCTCTTCCTCTTCGCCCTCGCCTCGAACCTGAGCTTTGCCCAAGACGGGGTCCTCGTGAAGGACTTCACGATCACCCGGGAATCTCCGGATCGGTCCACCGAGACCGGTGACTACTGGGACGCGGTCTCGTCGACCGACGGCCGCTGCAAGCTCCAGCGGTCGACGAACAAACCCAGAGACTGGAACTATCTCCAGGTGCGGGGCCCGGGGTACGACCTCGACGTGGCCTACCAGTCGCGAGGGAAGGACACCTTCATCTCGACGGCGAACAAGGCCTACCGATCCTGCGCGCTCGAGAAGTCCGCGGACTCCCAGTCGAAGACCGCGACCGTGACCTGCCGGAACGTCTACGACAAGCTGACCTTCAGCCTCACCGTGGATAACTCCGGATCTCTCGTCCAGGTCACTTCCGCGCACCGGAACTTCGGATCGTCGGACAGCTACCCGCTCCCGACGTTCACCAGCGGCAAGCTCGACTGCCGCTTCTAGACGCCGGCGCTACATCTGCGGCCCCCACTTCGCTCCGCTGGCCCTGAGGAAGGCTTCGAAGTTCGCACCTTCGACCCCGCGGAGCTCGGCCTTCGTCAGGGGGTACTTCCGGACGTCGGTGAAGGCCGCCCGCACGTCACTGACCGGGAAGTCCGAACCCATGAAGACCCGGTCGATCCCGAACTTCCGGAGCGTCCAGACGAGGTCCTCCTTCCTCGAGGCCGGAGCGTCGTTGAAGTAGGTGGCCGTGAAGCTCAGGTCGACGTAGGCGTTCTTCACGAGCTTCGGGTCCTCGAGGTAGGACGCCGTGAGGGAGAAGATGTGACCGTACCAGGGTCCGAAGGCGTGCATGTAGACGAACTTCCCGGTGGGGTGCTCGAAGCTCAGGGAGATCCCGGCCTCGACCTCCTGCGGGACCCAGTAGCTCACGTGGAGGAAGACGGGCATCTTGAGCTCCGTCGCCTTCGCGACGAGCTTCGAGAAGGCCGCGTACTGTGCCTTATCCGCGAGGCTCACCTTCGCGGAGGTGAGGTGGAACTTCACTCCGAAGAACCCGAGGCGCTTGCAGCGCTCGATCTCCTTCAGCGCCCAGGCCTGGCCCGCGTTGATCCCGCACAGGCCGACGAAGCTCTCCGGGTGCTTCGCGATCTCCTGAGCGGTGAAGTCGTTTTCCTTGACCGCGTCCGCTTCTTCGATGAAGAAGTACCCGGCGCTGATGGCGACCGCCTTGTCGACCTTGGCGGCCTTGAGTTCCTTCAGGGCAAGGGTAGAGTCGGAGAAGACCTTCCCGCGGAAGATGGAGGAGTAGGTAGCCCAGCGCTGGTTGGAGGCATCGCCGGGGGAGAGGAAGTGGAAGTGGGCGTCGACGCTGGCGGCGGTGGCCGGTAAGAGGGGGAGGAGGGTGAAGAGGAGGACTAAAGTTAGATTTCTTAGTTGGTTCATTTCTTCTCACTGGTGAAGGGACGTATACGAATAGAAAACTCGGGAACATTTTTGGACGGTAAATTGATAAGGCGGCCAGTCTCCAGAATGAGTTTGGTTTAAAATTGGTTTTTCAGAACTAACTTAAACTTCTCAAACAGGAGACCGACCAATGAGTATCGAGACAGAG
>SXUH01000121.1 GCA_005791855.1 Bdellovibrionales bacterium | reverse complement strand
CCCACCAGTCGTCGTCCCACCAGTCGTCGTCCCACCAGTCGTCGTCCCACCAGTCGTCGTCCCACCAGCTGAGCTACCGTCTGTGTTTAATACAGGCTGGTACGTACCCTGGGGAACATTTGACGTTACGGTGTCTGGACACTTCAGACACACGTACCAGGTCGTCGTATTATAGGTCACCGTCGGAGGCGTCTTCTTTCCGCCGCCGGAGACAGTGGAGGTCGTCATGTCATTCACCGAGATCGGCGGAATTCCTTGGGGGCAGTTGAAGTCCTGCGTGTATGGATTCACGCGCGCGAAGCCGGGTTCACCCGTGGCGAAGGTTCCCTTCAGGAGACAGGCCTCGACCTTGCACTCTCCCCCTGCCTGGTCCATGGCTCCCCCCATGGTCCCGCAGGCTTCGGAGACCGCGGGCCTGCAGTACTTGATCACGTTATCTTTGTAGAGCACCGGGACGGTGTACACGTGGCTGGTCACCTTCGTCATCCCTTCGGAGAGGATGGTCGCCGTTACCTGGAGCGTGGCCCGGTCCAGGTCTTCGTAGGTGGGAGAGGCCGGCGGAAGCGGAGCTGGCAGCACGGGCATGGAGACTTTCTCAAGCCCTTTCTGGTCGATGATCCGGACGGTGAGGTTCTGGAGGAAGAAGTTCTTGAACCTGGTCTCCGGTTCGATCTGTGGGATGCCGTTGAGCTTCCACTCGGAGAGGGTCAGGGGTTGGATGCCCTTCTTTGAAAAGTTGAAGTTGAACTTCTTCTTCGCATTGAAGTTCACCTCCATGAGCTCGTTACACCCGGCCGAGCTCGAGAGGTACTCGCCGAGGCCCGCGACGAACTGGGCCTTCGAGATCTCGACCTCCGCTGACCGGAGTTCCGAGTTCACGTTGTCCGTGAGGCTCATCACCCCGAAGCCCGCCAGTCCGAGGAGCCCCATGGCGATGAGGATCTCGAAGATGCTAAAGCCTCCGGACCCGGTGAGAGTCTTGGAGATGGAAGGTTTGCCGTGCATGTGATAATTTTACTTTACACCGGATAGAAGTCAATTTTTTATGGCAGGGCGAGAGTTCTGCCTATTTGTCCTCAAAAACTCTGGCAACTTTCCGTTGCACCTGACCCCTGCTACGGAGGTGGGCACTTGAGGCAGGAGTACATCCGGGTGGAGCCGGCCGCGGAGCCGCCCATGGCGGCGCACTTCTTACAGCTCTGGATGCTGAACCCGACGGTGTCGACACCCATGAGGATGGAGGTCGATCCCTCCGGGCAGGTGAAGTCGTTGGTCATGTCGTTCCGGATGCTCCGGGCCGGGTCCGTGCTGGTGGTGAACCCGCCCATCATCATACAGGTCCGCTCAAACTTGCAGAGGCCCGTGAACGTGTCCATCATCCCACCCATGGCGTGGCAGTTCTCGTTCATGGCGTTCCCGCAGTACTTGACCACGCCCTGGGCGTTGACGAAGACCGGGACGTTGAAGGTGTGCTCGTAGTCCCGCGGGGTGGGGATGGTGACGACGACCTTCACCTTCAGCATCGTTCTCGTCAGGATCTCGTTTTCGATGTACTCCCCCGGAGGGAGCTTGGGCATGGTCACCTTCGGGAGGTAGGTGGAGAGGTCGGCCGAGGCGTCGAGGCTCTTGAGGTCGAACTTCGGGAACCTCGCTCCGCTCTTGATCACGTCCACGCCCTCGATCTTCCAGCGCTTGAGCTCCAGCGGGGCCCAGGGGATGGCACTCATGGGAACGGTCTCGTCGAAGGTGGTGGCGTCGTAGAAGTTCAGGCCCGGGATCGCCGGGTCGTAGTAGCGGAGTTCGTTACACCCCACCTCGCTATTGAGGTACTGGTTCAGCGCGGTCACGAACTGGGTCTTCGAGACCAGCGCCTCGGCCCTCCGGGTGGTGGAGGTGAGGTGGCTCATCACGGCCATGAAACCGAGGGAGGCGATCCCGAGAAGTCCGAGGGCGATCAGGACCTCCAGCATGGTGAACCCGCCCTGGAGTTCGCGGCTCCAGGGCTCTAAAAACTTTCCCTTTTTTTCTAACATTCTTATAATATTAATTTCGAGCCAGATATAAGTCAAATCGGAAGGTCGCGATGAATAAGCGTGAGATCAAGTACATCGTTGTGGCAACATTAGTTGGTATCCTGGGCTTCATCCTCCTGGACCAGCTCTTCTTCTCGACGGAGGATGTGGACGAGTTCCCGCTTCCGCCAGCGGTTTCCACCGTTCCCCTTCCGAAGCCGAAGGCGAATGCAGAGGCTCCAGCAGGGGCCCCGGAGGCGACCACGCCAACCACGCCGGCCGCTCCCGGTGCGCACCTCTCTCCTCGGGAACGGCAGCAGGAGAAGCTCCTCCACGAGTTCAAGCTCAAGATCCGCCTGGACTTCCAGGTCCCGCGGCAGCTCGGGTACGCGGAACTTGACCTGGACGATCAGGTCGCCGTGCTCTTCGGTCGGGAAGCCTCCGGCGGCAAGGAGCGGGACATCGCCCTCCTCGCCATCGCGAAGATCCCCACCGTCCCGGAGATCATCTCCTTCCTCAACGAGCACAAGGCGCTCCTGCCGCTCATGATGAACCGGTCCTTCGGTGCGGACGCGAAGGTCCTGAGCTTCCCGGTCTCGCGGCAGTCGGGCCTCACCAACCTGCGCGTGATCCCGGGGCCGGTGGTCTCGGACTACAAGATCTACGCCGCCCTCGCCGAGCGCATCGACAAGCGCGGGGCCTACCTGTTCATGCTCCGGGCCCCGGCGAGCTACTACGAGAAGAACGACGGCGAACTGGATAACATGCTCGCGAGCCTGCGGACCCTGAAGCCCTGAGATGGAGACGAACCGAAGCACCGTCTACTTCTTCTCCTTCCTCCTGGCCTTCTGCAGCCTCTTCTACGAGCTGGTCTACGCGCACATCCTCTCGGTGTGCGTCGGCGGGACGAAGACCCAGTACCTCCTCATCATCTCGCTCTTCACCTGCGCCCTCGGGATCGGGTCCCTGCTCCAGCACAAGCTCGCCGAGCGGTTCACCCTCCGGCGGCTCTTCTTCGCCGTCGAGCTCTCCCTCACGGTCCTCGGTTCCCTGGGCCCGTTCCTCATCGCCTGGGTCCTCCAGGTGGAACCCGAACCCGCGGCGCTGACCACGGCGAAGCTCGCCCTGAGCTACTTCCTGGTGTTCCTCATCGGTCTGCTCTCAGGCTTCGAGATCCCCTGCCTCTTCGCCCTCGCTCCCGAGGCCCACGGGAAGGTCCTGGGCTTCGACTACGCCGGGATGCTGGCGGCGAGCATCCTCTTCCCCTTCCTCTTCCTCCCGGTGCTCGGAACCGCGAGCAGCACGCTGGTCATCGCGGCCCTGAACCTCCACGCGCTGATCTGGCTCCTCCCGGCGTCGGCGTCGAAGCGCGTGAAGCTCGTCCTGCACGGAGCGACCTTCGTCCTCATCTGCGCCCTGGTGGGGCTGCGCTCGCCGCTCAACGAGGTCCTGAGTTCCCTCTACCTGGGAGGGATCTGATGCTGAGCCTCGCCCTCCTCACCTTCACCGCCTCCTTCTCCACCATGAGCTACGCCATGCTCACGGCTTCGATCATCTCCGACTTCACCGGTGAGGAGGTCTACTCCCAGTGCCTCTCCATGGGGCCCTACCTCCTGGGCCTGGGCGTGGGGAGCGCCCTCGGCGACCGGATCAAGGAGAGCGAACTCCTCCGGACTCTGTGGAAGCTCGAGTGGGTGAGCGTCATCGTCCTCCCGCTCATCCCCATCTTCCAGATGGTCTGCATGTTCCTCTTCCTGAACCTCGCTCCCCCGTCTATGAGCTTCGACCAAAGATCGTCGACGGTCTTCCTCCTCGGTCTTGCGGCCCTGGTCTCCCTGGTCTCGGGCCTGTTGGGCGGGGCCCAGCTTCCGATCATCATCAAGATGGCCAAGCGGCTGGGGCCCAACGTGATCCTCGCCCTG
>SXUH01000120.1 GCA_005791855.1 Bdellovibrionales bacterium | reverse complement strand
GCGAAGACGTTCGAGGTGAAGACGAGGAACGGGTCGCTGGTGATCCCGATGATCGCCGGGATCGAGTCGATGGCGAAGACGAGGTCGGAGAACTCGACGAAGATGAGGGTGATGAAGAGCGGAGTGATGGTCCACACGCCGTTGAGCTTCACGAAGAACTTGTCGTCGTGGAAGTGCGGCGACGTGGGGAAGATCTTCTTCGTCCAGACGATCACCCAGCTCTTCTCCAGGTCGTGCTCCTCGCTCTGCGGGAGGATCATCTTGATCCCGGAGACGATGAGGAAGCCGCCGAAGATGTAGATCACCCAGGAGAACTTCTCGAGGATCGAGATCCCGGCCCAGATGAAGAAGGCGCGCATGATGAGGGCGCCGAGGATCCCGTAGAAGAGGACCTTGTGCTGGTACTGGTTGGGGATCTTGAAGAAGCTGAAGATCAGGAGGAAGACGAAGAGGTTGTCGACGGAGAGGGACTTCTCGATGACGTACCCCGTGAGGAAGAGCATGAAGTCGTCCTGGCCGCGCCAGTAGAGGATGACGACGTTGAAGGCCATCGCGAGCGCGATCCAGACGCCGGACCAGATGATCGATTCCTTGAACCCGACGGTGTGGGATTTCTTGTGGAAGACTCCGAGGTCCAGGGCCAGGACCACGAGGATGAAGATGACGAAGCCGATCCAAATTCCTAACGAAGTTTCATGATGCATCAAGGTTCCCTCACTATTTCAAGTCTGGTAAAATCAAACCACTACTGAAGGTGCCATAGTTTCGAGCTCTGGTATATTCACAAATAATGATCTTTTGGTTAATTAAGGATTAAGAGAGCATGAGCGTTCGTCTCATCACCGCCCTAGAAGAGGTCCGGAAGCTTCCCCAGATAACGCTCGGGAACATCGTCCGGCACGTGGAAGGCGAAGCCCTCCTGATCGTCTGCCTGGTGGCCATCCTCCCCTTCATGCAGCCCATCCCGATCCCGGGCCTCTCGAGCCTGCTTGGCCTCATCGTCCTCCTCCAGGGCGTGGGCCTCATGGTCTGGGGACGCCCCCTCCTCACGGAGAAGATGCGAGCGATGAACATCTCCCACGAGCGCTTCGAGTTCATCCTGCGGGCGGCGCAGAAGTTCAGCAACTTCACCTCGAAGATCTCCGCCTTCAAGCATCCCCTGGCCAACTCGCGCATGAGCCACGTCGTCTGCGGCCTTGCAATCGTTGTCTCCGCGGCCTTCCTCTCGCTCCCGCTCCCGATTCCGTTTTCGAACCTGATTCCGGCGCTGAGCATTTTCATGATCTGCGTGGGGCTGCTGGAGGAGGACCTGGTCCTGCTCTTCATTGGCCACGGCATCACCGTGACCATTGTGTGGATGTGTTTCCTGTCGGCGAACCTAGTTCAGGAGAAGTTCCAGAGCTGGTTCTAGCAACCGCTTTCTAGTACCGCTTGATCTTCACGTCCTTCACTTCGGTGCCGTTCATCTTCACCTTCAGGAGGAGGTTTCCGAGCCTCGAGGCGCAGTGGTACTCGACGGTGAAGCGGCACTTCTTCGGGTCGCCGATGCAGAGGGAGAAGCTTCTTGCGGTCTGGGTGCAGACGGCTTCGTTTTCCTGCTCGACGGCTTCGACGGCGTCCCGGAGGGCGTCTGTCTTATCGGCCTGGGCGAAGGAAGAAAGGCTCAGCATGAGTGAGGCGAAGACGAGGGAAGATTTCATTGGGCGCTCCTTGGAAGTGTGAAAGCATGGGTTTAGGGGTATTGAGCCATGCTTTCAGGTTCCGAGCAACGTAACGAGAAGTTTTTACAAGCCTAGGGTTTGACTTCGTCTAAAGAGCAGCCAGTGGTCCCGCTCAGGGAGATGGACTCCGGCGTGATTTCAACGGGTTTCTTCGCCTTCTCGTCACAGTCCGCGGCCTTCTTGTCGAGGGCGTTCGGCGCCGTGTTCTGCTTTCCCTTCGCCGTAGTTTCTTTAGTCTTCTTCACCGGCTCGGCCTGCTTCGGGAGGATGGCGTGGGCCTGTCCGAAAGCGACGAGGACCGCGAGAGCAACAACGGATTTCATACCTACTCCTTGCTGTAGTTAATGGTCTTGATGGACATGAGTAATCGGTACCAGGGCCGCGGGAGAATCCCGAGGAAGCGGACGACGGTGGAGAAGAAGAACGGGAACGCGTAGACCATCTTCTTCTTCGCGATGGCCCGGCCGATGAGCCGCGCGGCCTTCGGGGCATCGATGATGAAGGGCATCGGGTGGTGGTTACTCTGCGTGAGCGGGGTATCCACGAACCCCGGGTGGATCGTCGTCACGCAGATGTTGAACTGGCGCATGTCCAGGTGGAGGGACTCGCAGTACTTGGAGACCGCCGCCTTGGAAGCGCTGTAGGCCGAGACCCCGGGGAGGCCGTTGTAGCCCGCGATGGAGGAGATGGCCACGAGCTGGCCCTGGCTCCTCGGGATCATGACGTTGAGGGCTGCCTCGAAGGCGTACATCACGCCCAGGAGGTTCACGTGGATCATCTTGTAGCTGTAGTCGAAGTCGGGGACCTTGGTCTTGTACTTGTAGCCGATGCCGGCGTTGGCGATCAGGAGGTCGAGGCCGATGGGCTTGGAGAAATCGGCGATGGCCCTCTGGAGGTCCTCCCGGTTGGCCACGTCCGCTGGGTAAAAAGTGATGTTGTCCCGGTGGGCCTGGAAGCTCTCATCGAACTTCGCCCGGTCCCGGCCGCAGACCCCAACCTTCCAGCCCTGGCTGAGATAGAGCTTGGCCAGCTCCATGCCGATTCCGGTGGTTCCGCCGGTGATAAAAACAGCTCTCATCTTGAGTCCTTTTAAGTCTGAAATGATAGCACAGAAGAGGATTCGGTCCACATTTTGTCGCGGAACGATAATAGATTTTTTGACTATTATTCCTTGACTGTACCGCCCCCGTTCCCCTATATTCATTGGACTTGTCACTCCGGGGGAGTAGTTAAGTTGGTTATAACGTCTGCCTGTCACGCAGAAGGCCG
>SXUH01000119.1 GCA_005791855.1 Bdellovibrionales bacterium | reverse complement strand
TCCTCTGGTTCGACATCGACGAACAACCGGCAAGGAGCGTGAGGAGCGCTATCGGAATGATGGATGTTTTTTTCATAAGAATTTCTCCTAGGATTCAAGACCCTATCGGAGCCGGGTTCAGAATACTGAAGGATTTTGTCAGGTATTCTCAGAAGTTTAAACTATCCCTCCTAACACTTTGAAACCTCACTTAAAAGAAAGATCAGCTACGGCGCCGAAGAGCTCCTTTCCGTCGATCACTCCCTGTGGGCTTTCGACGTCCCGGGAGGAGGAGATCAGGTGTAGGTCATAGGTTTCGCAGAGGTCGATGATCGAGTCCGTGAGCGGCTCCTCCACCACGCCGCTCGGGGTGAGGGATCCCACGGCCAGACAGTTATCGAGCTTCGAGATCGGCAGGAGCCCCGCGAGGAACCAGTAGTGGAGCAGCAGAGGGTACTCGAGCCACTTTACTGAGGAGCTCTCCAGGTCCCCGACCTCGTCGGTGATCTCCACGTTCAGCACGAAGCGCTTGATGGGCACCTGCAGGCCCCGCGTCCGAGTCACGAAGACGATCTTCTCCTTGATGGCCCTCCCGTACTTCCCGAGCCCGTTGATCTCGAGCCCCGGCACGCTTCTAGTGGAATAGCCAAAGAGAGTGATGAGGGCGGGACCTTTTTTTGTGAAATAACACGACTGCAACTGCGTTTCCATCGTACCTCCGCTCCCTCTCCTGCGGGAACCGTGCCGCAGATCCCTTGAACAAGTGCGCAGTATTCAAGGCTTCTAACGCGGCTAAGTTATTAAATGTATTTGATTAAGTTCGAATTCCCATCTATATGTAAGATGTTCAAAACCACTACTCGCGTATCCGGATTCGATTGATAATTCGGATACGACCGCAGCCCTTCGAGGAGCATCTCATGTTTAAGATCACTCTCCCCTTCATCGCTCTCCTCGTGACGACGGCTGCAGCCGCAGGCGTCTGCCGGGTCAGCGGCATCAGTGACAGCCCCCAGGCCATCTCCTGCCGGTTCAAGGAAACCTCCATCGAGCTCCGGTGCGACGGCGGAAAGTACTTCATCAACGAGTTCCCGGTGAAGGCTGCGTTCCACTTCGACGTCGAGGAGGGCCCGGTCCCTCTGGTCTTCGACACCGAAAGCTTCAGACTCGTGGTGGAGATCGACACGGATCACCGGGTGAAGGCCATCCTCTCTTCGGAACAGGAAACGAAGAAAGGCAAGTGCCAGCTCGAGTGACAGAAGTTGCTTCAGAAGCGTAAGATGCAAGGTGGCCACCACGTGGCGGCTAGGAGAGAGGGAGGACCGGGCCGCCGGTGCGGACAACGCAGAATATGACGTTTCTGAAATGACTTCTACTCGAAGCCGGAGAATTTCCAGAGGTGGAGACAGACGTAGCTCCGGTACGGAGACCACCGCTTGGAGAGCTCGAGCATCTTGAGCTTCAGGTCCTTCTTCTTTAGATCCTCGAGCTTGAAGAGGTCGATCATCCCCTTCTGTACGCCGAGGTCGTCCACGGCGAAGACGTCCTCCCGGCCGAGGGCGAAGATGAGGATCATCTCCACCGTCCAGCGGCCCACGCCCTTGATCTGGCTCAGGGTTTCGATGATCTCCTCGTCGGTCATCTTCGACAGCTTGGCGGTGGTGAGCTTGTGCTCGCTCATGAACCGCGCGACGTTGTGGATGTAGGTCGCCTTGGACTGGGAGACGCCGATCGCCTTGATGGTCGCCACGGGAACTCTCAGGATCTGCTCGGCCGACGGGGCCTTCCCACCGAAGAGGTCCAGGAACCGCTTGTTCATCACCTTCGCCACCTTGATGGAGAGCTGCTGGGAGAGGATCGAGGTCACGAGGCTCATGGTGATGTTCCGGGACTTCTTCGGGATGACGATCTCGTTCTTCAGAACAGACCGGAGCTTCCGGTCCTTCGAGAGGGCCTTGAGGTATTCCATGCTCATCTCTTCTTCAGCGGAAGGGATTCGAAGTAGCAGTTGAGCTGCCTGA
The DNA here is from genome assembly GCA_005791855.1 of Bdellovibrionales bacterium. Lineage (GTDB taxonomy): Bacteria > Bdellovibrionota > Bacteriovoracia > Bacteriovoracales > Bacteriovoracaceae > Peredibacter. The sequence goes on along the minus strand of SXUH01000119.1, from coordinate 7,466 downwards.
TCCCCTTCTCGTTTCTGGTGTAGGAGGAGTGGACCAGGTCCAGGCGCCGGGCGAGCTTCTCCTGGATGACCTTGCAGCTGCCCTTCGCCTCCGGCGTGCAGAGCTCCTTGTCCGCGAACTTCACGCAGAGGTACTTGAAGACGACCTTCTTCCCGGAGACGCACACCACCTGGCTCTCCTTCGGGTCCACGTAGGCCCGGAGATAGTACGGGTCGGAAGCCAGCTCCTTCTCGCAGAAGTCCGCGGCCTTCACCTTCTTCCCCATGCAGTCGATCTCCGTTCCGGAGACGTAGTCCACCAGCGGAGCCTCGTGGCTCACCATCTTCCGGCAGACGGTCTTGAAGCTAAAGGGGCTCTTCTCCGTGACGTTGACGTCGTCGCTGACGACGTGGGCGAAGGAGAGGAAGGGGAGAAAGAGAAAGGCGAAGATCATCCTCAGAGTTTACCCCCGGAGACGACCTTCGCAAAGTCCTTACGAGCTTTCGGATTACTTCCGGAACGAAATCGAGCTGTTCGGGTAGCAGTACATGCCCTTCTGGACGATCGCCTTGCGGCCGAGGATCACCAGGTCACCGAGGAGCATCGAGCCCCGCTTGTAGATGGTGAGGCTGTAGGTGCCCTGGGCATTGAAGATCACGGTCTTGTTACCCTGAACCTTCTGGTACACGGTCTCGGTGGCGACGAGCTTCCCGAGGCGGGCGCCGAGGTCGGCGTCGTGCTCGACGAGGAGAGCGGTGTTGGTCCGTCCGGAGACGATTCCGGTTTCGATCCACTGGTCACCGTCTTCCTGCTGGCAGGTGATGCTGGTTTTTACTTCCACGGCCATGGCCGACATGGAAAGGGTGAGGGCGAGGACACTGATCAACTTTTTCATGAGAGACTCCTTGTGATTGCTAGCTTAGGTTTTGCTTTCGACCAAGCTTATAGGTCACCGGAGACGGATGAGCCATGGGACATGAAAAATTTTTAGCAGTTCCTAACATCCTTAAATCGGACCTCCGGCGCTGTCCCGGAGCAGCTCCGGAGGGGATGGCCGAGCTTAGCCTGGCCACATTCCGCGGAGGCGCATCGCCCCCTCGAGACGCTGGAGCGAGGTGATGAACGCGGCTTGCTTCATGTTCACCTTGAAGGTCTTCTGGTTCTTCCAGACCTTGTCGAAGGCGAGCTTCATGATGTCGTGGAGTTTCTTGTTCACGGTATCGAGGTCCCAGAAGAACATCTGGAGGCCCTGGACCCATTCGAAGTAGGACACGATCACCCCACCGGCGTTACAGAGAATGTCCGGGATCACGAGGCCCCCGGCCTCGGTGATGATGTCCACCGCTTCGTGCGTGAGCGGACCGTTCGCTCCTTCGGCGATGATCCTCGCCTTCACCCGAGGCGCGTTCTCCTTCGTCACGACGCCGTCGATGGCGGCCGGGATGAGGATGTCGACGTCGAGCTCGAGGAGCTCTTCATTGGTGATGTGCTCGGTCTCCGGCATCTCGCGGAGGAGCCGGCGGTTCCTCACCCACTCGATGCAGTCCGGGATGTTCAGCCCCTTGGCGTTGTAGATCGCCCCGGAGACGTCGGAGATCGCGACGATCTTCGCGCCCTGGGCGTGGAGGTCGTAGGCCGCCGGCATCCCCACTTTCCCGAAGCCGTGGATGGCGACGGTGGTGGTGTTGCTGATGGACTTGTTGAGCTTCTCGTAGGCGAAGTTGATACAGTAGACGACCCCCTTCCCGGTGGATTCGGCTCGGCCGAGGGATCCGCCGATGGCGATCGGTTTCCCCGTCACCACTCCCGGGATCGAGTACCCCTTGAGCTGCGAGTAGGTATCCATGAGCCAGGCCATGGTCTGCCCGTCGGTTCCGATGTCCGGCGCCGGGATGTCTTTATCCGGGCCGATGATCATGGCGATCTCGGTGGTGTATCTCCTCGTCAGGGCCTGGAGCTCTGCTCGGGAAAGGTCCGACGGATCGACCTTGATCCCGCCCTTCGCTCCGCCGAGGGGAAGTCCGACGAGGGCGCACTTGAAGGTCATGAGCATGGCGAGGGCGGCGGTTTCGGAGAAGGAGACGTGCGGATGGTATCGGATCCCCCCCTTCCCGGGGCCCAGGGTCATGTTGTGCTGAACTCGGTAGCCTTCGAAGACCTTCACGGTGCCGTCGTCGAGTCTGACGGGGACCGAAACCTGGAGGGCACGTTTCGGGTACTTCAATCTCTCAAGGACGTTGGGATCCATGTTCATGGTGTTCCCGGCGCTTTCTAATTGTGAATAAGCATCTTGGAAAAATGGACTCTCGAAGAGACTCATGGACGACTCCAGTTGTAGTGAAAATAGTTGGATTATTTTATACAGGGAGGTAGTCGACGGCTATGAAAAAGCGATTTAGAACGGCTTTGCGTAAAGCATCATGATGGTATTATCTTTTACCTTATTCGTGGGATCATAACTGCTGGTGTATCGAGCGTAGACGTTCTGCACCAATCGCTGGTCGATGAGAGAAAAATATTTTCCGTCGTGAGCGTAGTAGTTGAACATCATCCGCATGCCGATGCTGTTGATGTTTTTCTGGAAGTTCACTTCCGTCTGTCCGTTGATCCCCACCCAGGCTTTGGCCGTGGCGAAGGGGTTCCGGAAGCCGACGACGAGCACACCCTGGTCCACGCGCGGCTGGAAGATGAACCTCGTCTCTTTCCACACGCTGATGTTCTTGGTCTTGAGGACGTCGGGGAGGTCGCGGCCCTCGTCCTTCGACTTGTTCTTCGCCCGGAACCGCGCTTCCATCTCGTCGATGGTGTCGACCTCGTTGGACGCCCGGTAGTCCTGGTACCAGTTCTTCGGCGCATCCTTCAGGGGCTTCTCCCCCTTGTTCCGGAGGTAGCGCATGTACTTCTCTTTGAAGTACTCGAACTTCTCCTCCGGCGTCGGCACGAAGAACGCCGAACCGGCGAGGGTCGAATCGAGGCCGAACTGATCCGCGAAGGCCTGGTTCTCGTTCCAGATCTTGATCTGGTTCCGGGTGTTCACCACGTCCTCACTCTTGTCCGAAGCCACGTAGCGCTCGTAGAAGGAGAGCTCGTTGGTGATGGGCTGGGCGATGAGGTCGTCGTCCGGGATGTAGCTCGAGGGCTCTCGCAGGGGTTCGACCAGAAAAAGAGGGCCGGCGAAAGAGGGCGCGCTGATGGACCAGGCCCCGCAAAAGGCCATTTGTATAAACAATAGCAAATCCCTGATCTTTGCCGAAAAACTATACATTTTGCTACTTCCTAAGGACATCGCAAACCCCTGAAAATACAATATTTTCAGCGATTTATAAGACGTTCTTGAGAAGTAATAAGCAATCGTGATGCCACATAGCACCACGACGCTAATTTAACAATTTGGAGGGATGTATTTAGGTACCGATGAGCTCTTTCATCATCTCCTTAGCCTTGGCTTGGAGCTTTGGATCTTTCATCTGGGTCTTCAGAACCTTCATCAACTTCTCAACCGAGTCGTCCTTCGCCTTCGTCGGCTTCTCGATCTTGAGCGTGGAGACCTGCCGGCTCAGCTGGAGCCGCTTGGTGATGGTCCCGGAGAGGATCTTCCCCTTGAGCTCGTCCCGGTAGACGTTCTTCGGGAGTTCGTTCCACTCGAGGAGGACGTACTTCTCGATGTCGTACTTCTTCGCGGCTTCCTTGATGTCCTTCGGGAGCTTCGCGATCTGGAGGCAGCGGTGGACCTCGGACTTCGAGATGCCGAGGGCTGCGGTGATCTTCCGCTCGGAGGTGCCGGTGAGCTTCTGGTACCCGTAGATCGAGTCCGCCTGGTCGATGTAGTGGAGGTCTTCCCGGGCCTGGTTCTCGGAGAACTGGATGGCCATGAGCTCTTCCTTGCTCTTGTTCTCGAGGATGAAGCACGGGGCTTCCTTCATCGAGATCAGGGTCATGGCGCGGAACCGGCGCTCGCCGCAGATCAGGACGAACTTGTTCCCTTCCCGGTGGATGACGAGCGGCTGGATCAGCCCGTTGACCTTGATGTTCTCCCCGAGCTCCCGCAGGGATTCGTCGTTGAACTTCGTCCGGACCTGGTCCCGGACCATGATGTGGTCGAGCGGGATGGTGTCGAGCTGCGCTCCCCGGAGGAGCTTCTGATCATTCGATCGTAAGATCTTTTCGTCGATGTTGGTCGTGATGGAAACGACCTTCCGTTCCTTCTTGGACACGCGTGCAGAAAATTCCTTGGCCATGGCCTACTTCTCCTTAAGTTCGGTCACTCTGTGAAAAAAAATACTTCTTAGTTGAGCCCCAGGGAATCCCACAGGGCCTGGTAGTCCTGCTTCCCCTTCGAGTTGTTCGTGAACATGAACACCGGCTTCTTGAGGGCGACCGATTCCTGCATGTCGACGAGGTTCCGGATGGTCGGGGTCACGTTGAACGACTGGCCAAGTTCCTCGAGGCGCATGCGCTCGATCTTCCGCCGGGTGTTCACCATGGACGGGATGATCGAGAACTCGAGCGCCGGGTTCTCCGTTTCCTTGATGATCTCGAAGGTGTCCATCAGCTCCTCGAGGCCGTCGATGGAGTAGTCCTGGGCCTGCGTCGGGATGAGGATGAGGTTCGAGGCGACGAGGGACATGATGAGCTCGTCTCCGAGCATCGGAGGCGTGTCGATGACGACGTAGTCGAACCGGTCTTCGACCTCCTTCAACCGGAGCTTCATGAGGCGTTCCTTGCGGCCCGCGTTCCGGCGCACTTCGGACTCGGAGAGGATGAGGAGCTTGGCGAGGTTCGCCATGTGCCGGCTCGAGGCGACGAGCTTGATGTTCTTATAGAAGTCGTACTCCCCGCTGGCTTCGGTGATGATCTCTTCGAACTTCACGTCTCCGATGAGCCACTCCGGGATGAGGGTGCGCTGGATATTCACGCCGAGGGTAGAACTGAGGTTTGCTTGAGAATCGAGGTCAATCGCGAGAACTCTTTTCCCTTGATTGGCCAGGTGACAGACCAGTTGAAAACACTGCATCGTCTTTCCAACTCCACCTTTGTTATTTCCAATTGTGATAATTTTCATAACCTTTAACTCCTATAAAGATCGCCCATCGTTGGTCGTTACAATATGATATGGTCCTATGATAATATAATTCTCAAAAGTTGCAACACTTAGTCATGAGATAAGTCCATAATACCAAAAAGTTTTATGCTGCGCGGACAAATAAATCGCAATTGGCCCGACGCGCACTTCCAGACTTGCCCCTCTGGAGCGAATAACGTAATGTGTGAAAAAATGTTTTAAAGGTTTTCTATGTTAGAAATCTACGACGATCTCAATTCAACAGATCATCTTCCTCAAATACCAGAAGCCGAACTCTCCGACGAGCAAGTGCTGGTGGAGCTGAAGAAGATCAAGGAGCGGCTCGGGAAGCGCGTGGTGATCCTCGGCCACCACTACCAGCAGGACGACGTCATCTCCTTCGCGGACATCACCGGCGACTCCCTGGAGCTCGCCCGGAAAGCCGCCGAGCTCACCGACCCGGAGTTCATCCTCTTCTGCGGGGTCCACTTCATGGCCGAGACCGCGGACATGCTCACGCCGGCCGACAAGAAGGTCATCCTCCCGGACCTCCGGGCCGGCTGCTCCATGGCCGACATGGCGAACCGGCGGGAGATCGACCTCGCCTGGAAGCACCTCACCGCCGTCACCGCGGAGAAGATCGTCCCCATCACCTACATCAACTGCACGGCCGCCCTCAAAAGCTTCGTGGGCGAACACGGCGGATCCATCTGCACCTCCTCCAACGCCGAGAAGGTCATCACCTGGGGCCTCTCCCAGGGTGAGAAGCTCCTCTTCTTCCCGGACCAGCACCTGGGGCGCAATACCTGCGTGAAGCTCGGGATCCCGCTGAAGGACATGGTGGTCTACGATCCGCGGCGGCTCCACGGGGGCCTCACCCCGGAGCAGATCCGGGACGCCAAGGTGATCCTGTGGTACGGGTTCTGCTCGGTCCACCAGGGGTTCACGAAGGACCACATCACGCAGTGGAGGAAGAAGGATCCGGAGCGGATCCTCATCGTCCACCCGGAGTGCAGCTTCGACGTCGTCCAGGGCGCGGACCTCGCCGGCTCCACCTCCTACATCATCAACCAGATCCGGGCGGCGAAGCCCGGGACGAAGTTCGCAGTGGGGACGGAGATCAACCTGGTCAACCGCCTCGCCAAGCTCTACCCGCACCTGGACATCGTTTCCCTCTCCCCGTACCAGTGCCTGTGCACCACCATGTACCGGGTGCGACCGCGCTGGCTCCTCGAGAGCTTCCGGTCCATCGAGCGGGGAGCGCCGATCAACGTGATCACCGTCGACGCCGAAACCAAGCGGTTCGCGCTGAAGGCCCTGGACCAGATGCTGGCCATTTCCTAGGAAGAGAGAATGATCTACGCAGACTACAACGGCTCCGCCCCCCTCCTCCCGTCGGTGAGGGCCTACCTCCACGGCCGGATCGACAGCGACCTCTTCGCTAACCCGAACGCCATCCACTCCATGGGGCAGAAGCTCTCCGGCGGGATCGAGAAGTGCCGGCGGGTCGTCGCCGAGGTACTGGGGTGCTACCCGGACCAGGTCTTCTTCAACTCCGGAGCCTCCGAGGGGATCTCCACCATCATCCACTCCGTCCTCGACGGAGCCCCGGCGGAGAAGACCGTCGTGATCACGAGCCCCATCGAGCACCCGGTGGTGCCGAGCGCGCTCGCCTACTACCAGAAGAAAAAGAACCTCCGCATCGAGACGGTCGAGATCGACGCCGCCGGACGGATCAAGCTCGAGAGCTTCGAGCGGCTCCTGCGGGCCCACGCCGGGACGGTCGCCCTGGTGGCGATCATGGCCGCGAACAACGAGACCGGGGTGCTCCAGCCGTACAAGGAGATCGCCGCACTCTGCCGGCGAAACCAGGCGGAGTTCTTCTGCGACACCACCCAGCTCCTGACCAAGGGCGAGTTCCACTTCGAGGACTCCGGCGTGGACTACGCGGTCTGCTCGGGCCACAAGCTCGGCGCCCTCTCCGGAACGGGGTTCCTCATCGCCCGGGATCCGCAGCGGCTCGTCCCGCTCGTCTTCGGCAGCTCCCAGGAGAGGGGCTTGCGCGGAGGAACCCAGCACTACCTCGGCGTCGAGACCCTGGCCATCGCACTGAAGGACTTCGACCAGAACAAAGGAAAGCTCGCCGAGCTCAAGAAGGCCCGCCTCGAGTTCGAACGAGAGCTGAAGGCCCGGTTCCCCGAGCTCGTGATCATAGGCGAGGACGCCGATCGGTTATCCGGAACGACGCTCGTGTCCTACCCGGGCCTCCACGGCCAGGCGGTGCAGATCGAGCTCGAGTCGCAGAACATCTTCGTCACCACCTCCGCCGCCTGCACGGACAACCAGCCGGAGACCTCCAAGGTCCTCAAGGCCATGGGGATCGGGGACGACGTGGGCCGGGGCGTGGTCCGCATAAGCCTGAGCT
>SXUH01000010.1 GCA_005791855.1 Bdellovibrionales bacterium | reverse complement strand
ATTGCGGTCCTTTACCTTCTCAGCTCTAAGAAAAAAGCTATCAATTGGTCTCTCGTCGGACTCGGCCTTCTCATGCAAATCGTCTTCGCCGTTGGAATCCTCCACGTTCCCTTCATCGCGGCCATCTTCGATAAGATCAGCAGCTTCTTTGTCGTGGTGCTCGATTTTACCCGCCAGGGCTCGAGCTTCGTGTTCGGGAACCTCCTGGACGTGAAGTCCATCGGCTTCGTCTTCGCCTTCCAGATCCTCCCGACCATCATCTTCTTCTCCGCCCTCACGAGCCTCCTGTTCTACCTCGGGATCCTCCAGAAGATCGTCTACGGCCTCTCCTGGGTGATGGGGAGGTTCCTCAAGATTTCCGGTGCGGAGAACCTCTCCACCACGGCCAACATCTTCCTCGGGCAGACCGAGGCCCCGCTGCTGATCAAGCCCTACCTTCCGAAGATGACCCGCTCGGAGATCCTCTGCGTAATGGTGGGCGGGATGGCCAACACCGCCGGGGGCGTGCTGGCCGCCTACGTCGGCTTCCTCGGAGGCGGGGACCCCGCCTCCCAGCTCTTCTTCGCCAAGCACCTCCTCGCGGCTTCCGTGATGTCGGCGCCGGCGACCATCGTCATCTCTAAGATGCTCCTCCCGCAGACCGAGGAGATCGACGAGCGGATCGAGCTCTCGGAGGAGAAGATCGGAACCAACATGATCGAAGCCATCGCGGTCGGAACCGAAGACGGCCTGAAGCTCGCCTTCAACGTCGCGGCCATGCTCATCGTCTTCATCGCCATGATCGCCATGGTGAACTACATCCTCAGCGACGTCGTCGGCTACTACACCGGGGTGAACTCGCTCATCGCCGAGACCACGGCGGGCCAGTACCAGGGCCTGACCCTGCAGTTCGTCCTCGGGTACCTCTGCGCTCCCATCGTCTGGCTCCTCGGCGTGGCCAAGGTCGACATGGTGTACATTGGTCAGCTTCTGGGAGAGAAGACCATCTTGAACGAATTCGTCGCCTATACCACCCTCGGTAAGATGAAGGAGACCAACGTCCTCCAGGATCCGAAGTCCATCATCATGGCCACCTACATCCTGAGCGGCTTCGCGAACTTCTCATCCATTGGAATTCAGGTCGGTGGGATCGGGGCCCTGGCGCCGAACAAGAGGCCCACGCTCTCCGAGCTCGGGATGAAGGCGCTCATCGGCGGAACGATCGCGTCACTTCTGACGGCGACCATCGTCGGGATGCTGACCTAAGAGGGGAGGGGCACTTCGCAGCATACATTGCCTCCTTTATATTCCGTCTAAAGCCCTGTATCCTGAGAGCAGTTTAAATTTAAGACTCTGTTATTAGGACATTCATATGGCAAAAGAACTCGTGGTCAACCAGACTCACACGGAGTCGCGTATTGCGCTCATTGAGAACGGGGAGATCCTGGACTTCCTCATCGACCGCCACACCGGGAAGAACGAATCCGCTCCAGTCGTCGGGAACATCTACTTCGGCCGGGTCCTCCGGGTCCTCCCGGGGATGCAGTCGGCGTTCGTCGACATCGGCCAGGAGCGCGCGGCCTTCCTCTACGTGGACGACGCCTACCTCCCGACCCTCGAGGAGCAGCGGGAGATGGCCAGCCGCCTGGAGGCGTCCGAGGCGAGCACCAAGCGCTTCGGCGAGGTCATCCCCGACGAACTCTCGACCCTCACCGAGACCGTGGACATGAAGTTCCGGCCCGACGTGAAGATCCAGGACTTCCTCAAAGAGGGAGACGAGATCCTGGTCCAGATCGCCAAGGAGCCCATCTCCACCAAGGGGCCGCGGGTCACCCGGCACATCACCCTCGCCGGCCGGCACATCGTCTACATGCCCTTCATCGAGCACACGGGCGTGTCCCGCCGGATCGAATCGGAGGAGGAGCGCAAGCGCCTCAAGGACATCCTCGACTCGGTGAGGCCCGAGGGCGTGGGCGTGATCGCCCGGACCGTGGCCGAGGGCCAGAGCTACAAGGTCCTGAAGAACGACTACAATAACCTCGTGAAGATCTGGAAGGACGTCCAGAAGAAGATCGAGAAGGCCAAGGCGCCCCTGGAGCTCCACCAGGACCTCTCGTTCATCCAGCGGGCCCTCCGGGACATCATGGACGAGGACGTGGACAACCTCATCGCCGACAGCAAGTCGTCGGTGAAGCAGATCGAGAAGTTCGTCCAGCGCTTCATCCCGCACCACAAGGCCAAGATCAAGTACTACGACGGCGAGACGCCGATCTTCGAGCACTACGGCATCGACATCGAGATCGAGCGGGGCCTCTCGAACCAGGTCTTCCTGAAGTCCGGCGGGTCGATCAACGTGGACCAGACCGAGGCCCTCGTCTCCATCGACGTGAACACCGGGAAGTTCGTCGGGAAGAAGACCCTCGAGGACACGATCCTCAAGACCAACCTCGAGGCCGTCAAGGAGATCGCCTACCAGCTCCGGCTGCGGAACTGCGGCGGGATCATCATCATCGACTTCATCGACATGGACAAGGAGGAGCACCGGACGCAGGTCTACGCGGCCCTCCTCGAAGCCCTGAAGAAGGACCGCTCGAAGACCAACGTCCTCCCGATCTCGGGCCTGGGCCTGGTCGAGATGACGCGGAAGCGGACCCGGGACACCCTGGTGCGGACCATGTGCGAGTCCTGTCCGTACTGCGAAGGGGTGGGCCGGATCAAGTCCGTGGAGACCGTGAGCTTCGAGGTGATCCGGGAGCTCCAGAAGGTCATGAAGCGCACGACGGCGCCGAAGGTGACGGTCTTCGCGCACCCGGAGGTCTCGGCGAAGCTCACGTCGGAGGACTTCGGGATCATCGAGCTCCTGGAGGAGACGTTCAACAAGACCCTCATCGTCCGGGCGGACAACAACTACCACGCCGAACAGTACGAGATCTACGCGCCGGAGGCCTAGCTACTCGAGGAGCGCGTTGATGGCGATGCGGATGCTCTCCTTCTTCTCGTCCAGCGCCGGGACGGGGGCGTTACCCGCGACCTTCTTCTTCTCGTTGAAGTCGATGTGCGAGTAGATCTCCTTGAGCTTCTTGTTCAGGGGCTTCTTCACGCCGAGCTCGAGGAGGAAGTTCTTCGCCGCCACCGCCGCCTCGAGGTTCTTCAGGATGGCGTTCTTGGTGGCGTCGTTGGCCTTGTCGAAGGTCTCCGGGAGTTCGATCTTCCCCCACCGGCCGCCGCTCAGGTTGTAGAGGAAGCTCTCGGACTTCTCCCGGAGGGAGAGGTCCTTGCTGCTGGTGAGGTCCCGGAGGGCGATGTTGGCGAGGATGTCCACCCGGGCCCGGATGAGCTCGACCATGATCTCCTTGTTGATCGAGGAGACGAGGGTGTCCTCGTGCCGCTGGAGGGGCTTGCCGTTGAGGTCCTTGATCAGCGCGCGCTTGATGAGGTCGTAGAAGGACACGGGCCCGGACCTCTCGCTGACGGTGGCGGCCAGGGCGTAGAACGCTAGCGCCTCGTTGTTCTTCTTCCCTTCGTGGTTCGGGCTGATCTTCTTCGGGTTGATCTCCTTGTAGAGGTCCACCATCCGCCGGGTGAAGTCCAGGGCCGCGTCGTCGTACATCACCTCGATGGTCTTGAACTTGTTCGGCGTCTTGCTCCCGGCCCAGAGCTGGAACTCCATGGAGAGGAAGTACTTAGAAGCCTCGAGCATCTTCACGCCGAAGTCCTGGGACTCGTCCATGAGGGTGAGGAAGTGGTTGTGCGCCGTCTGGTCTTCGTTGGTTTCCTTCTGGTAGATGGCCGTCGCCGTGTTCTGCATCTCCTGGAGCTTCTGGGCCGTCTCCTTATCCTGTCCCTTCTTGACTTCCTTTGAGCAGCCGACGGCGAGCGCGAGAGAAATGACTAGGAATAGGGATGTTTTCATGGGTGTGTCCTCGGTGTTGGCAGTATTATAGATGGCGGCGGGGCCCGCCGGGGGGCGAGCGGAAAAAACTATAGGGTGTTTAAAAGTTGGACGATTCTGTCACCTCTTTACGGTCAAGGGATTATGTCACCTCCGTAAGTTATGTGTTCTCCTAATATAAATACTATTTAGGAGCACTCATGAAGGATGTGATCATGTCCCAGGACCAACT
>SXUH01000118.1 GCA_005791855.1 Bdellovibrionales bacterium | reverse complement strand
CCAATGACCAGGGCCAGCTCGGAGACGGAACGACGACCCTGCGGACCACGCCGGTGCAGGCGGCGGGTGTGAGCGGTGCGATCTCCGTCGCCGTCGGAGACTTCCACAGCTGCGCGCTCCTGGCCGGAGGAACGATGAAGTGCTGGGGTGACGGGAGCAGCGGGCAGCTCGAGAAGAGCGCGCCCTTCGCCGACCAGCACCTCCCCGTGACCATCTCCGGCGCCACGGACGTGGCGGAGATTGCCCTCGGTTCGTACCATACCTGCGTGACGGATTCCCTCGGGGATCTCCGGTGCTGGGGAGAGGGCGACGGCGGGCAGCTCGGGGATAATTTCTTCCTCTCGACCATCGCCCCGGGGAACGTCCTCTTTAACCAGTAGGGCCCGTCACACCATCCACTCGAGGTTCGCCGTCGGCGCCCGCGGCACGCACAGCTCATCCTTGTACGCGAAGGCCTCTCCCACGGAACTGTGGCAGAGGAAGTAGGGCATGGATTCGGTGAAGCCGTAGGCCCCGACCTTGGAGAACTCGAGCCAGTCTCCCACCTTGAGGCTCACCGGCAGGGCGTAGGTTCCCAGGTGATCGAGGGCCGTGCAGAGGGGGCCGTGGATGGAATAGGTCTTCGTCGGAGACGCCTCGTCCCAGACGAGCGGCCTACACGGGAAGGACTCTCCCACCAGCGCCGGGCGGGCCAAGTGGTTGATGCCGCCTTCGGTGACGACGAAGTCCTTTCCGCGGACGGACTTGATGTCCACCACCCGGGTCAGGTAGGAGCCGAACTTCCCGATGGTGAAGCGACCGAGCTCGAGCCAGATCTTCTTGAGCGCGAACTCGGCCTTGAGCTCCAGAAGTAAGTCGTGGACATCCGCGAAGGAGATCTCCCGGTCGTCCTGGTAGGAGAAGCCAAGGCCTCCGCCCAGGTCGAGGACGTCGAGCTCGATGCCGAGGTCCCGGGCGAGGTCGCCGCAGTCCCGGATGGTCCGGGTCCAGATCGTGCGCAGCTCATCGGCGCTCAGGACGTTCCCCCACTGGAAGCAGTGGAGCCCGAGGAAGTTCAGGTGCGGGTAGGAGCGCACGTCGATGCGCTTCCAGTCCTCCGGGCCTAGGCCGAAGGGAGTGATCCCCGGGCCGCCCATGAAGCTCTCGCCTTCGGATTCCCAGGCGAGCTGGACCCGCAGGAGGACGTTCTGCTTGAGTCCGGTCTTCTCGCAGAGGTCATTCAGGTCCCGGAGCTGGTTCAGGCTCTCGACGACGATGGTGTTGACCTTCGCACTCAGGAGGCTTCCCAGGTAGTGCTTGGACTTCGCGGGCCCGGTGGCGATGAGGTCCCGGGGTTCGAAGCCAGCGCTCGTGACCTGGTGGAGCTCACCGAGGCTTGCGACGTCGGCCCCGAAGCCAGTCTTCCGGAGGATCCGCAGGACCTCGGAGAGGGGATTGGCCTTGGTCGCGTACCAGACCTTGATGTCCGGATGCAAGATCCGTCTGATCGCGCCGAGGTGATCCTCGAACCCGTCCAGGTCGTAGAAGTAGAAGCTTGCGCCGAAGCGGTTGATGACTTCCTGGATCTGGGTCTGTCGGTCCAAGGCCTACCTCAGGAGGGTTTCGAGCTCGAGGGCCGCCGAGGTCTTCGCGTCTTTGTACTTGATGATCAGGGCGCATCTCAGCTGGAGCCCGAGGCCATTGGCCCAGGCGAGATTCGCGGACGCGGGCCTCGATCCGGTGACCACCACCGCGTGGGGCGGGATGGGTTCGCCGGGGCCCAGGATCCGCTCGTTCACGCAGTCGTAGACCGGCACACCCTTCGAGAGGACGACCCCCGGAGCGATCACCGCCCCCTCGCTCACCTGCACGCCTTCCACGATGATGGCACCGGCGCCGACGAAGGCGTTGTCTTCGATCACCACCGGCGTCTGGCCCACGGGTTCGAGGACTCCGCCGATCTGCACGCCGGCAGAGAGGTGCACGTTCTTCCCGATCTGAGCGCAGCTTCCTACCAGAGCGTGGCTGTCAACCATGGTCCCGGAGTCCACGTAGGCGCCGACGTTGATGTAGGCCGGCGGCATGATGATCACACCTTGGGCGACGAAGGACCCCCGGCGCACCGACGAGCCTCCCGGAACCATCCGGACCTTTTCTTCCGGGGTGAACCTCCGCGGAGCGAGATTGTGCTTGTCCACGAAGCCCGGGAAGTTCGCGTCGGAGAATTCCTTGAGTTCGCCGGCCTTGAAGGCGGCGAGGATGGCTTCCTTGACTTCCTTCTGCGCGACCCACTTTCCGTTTTCCTTCACGGCCGAGCGGACCAGGCCCTTTTCTAAGAGGTCGAGGGTTTCTTGCCAATTCATGTTCGATCCTTTTGAGAGTTGTACCATCGGGTGACGTCCGCGTGCGCCCGGAGCACCGGTTCGGCGCTCGCCATGTCTTCGTGGGAGAGGGGGAGGGCCATGACGGGAGACTTGATGTCCCGGCGCTCGAACAGGAGCCGCTTCACGGGGACCGGGTTGCTCACCACGAAGAGGCTGTTCGAGGCGTTGGTCCAGAGCTCCTTGGCGTCGAAGGTCCTGCCGAGACATTGCTTCACGTAGAGATTGGTTTCGCGGGGCCAGGCGTTCGAGGCCACGCTGATGAGGCCGCTGGATCCGGCCATGGCGAAATCCGGCAGGAGGGCGTCGTCGCCGCAGAAGACCGGCTTCCCGCCCGCGGCCTTCAGGTACTCCTTGAACTTCTCCACCGAGCCGCTGGCCTCCTTGATCGCCCAGAAGTTCCTGTGAGTCGAGAGACGGGCGACGGCTTCGAGGTTCAAGGCCACGGCCGTCCGGCCCGGGACGTTGTAGAGCATGACCGGTCTTGTGACCGCGTCCAGGAGGGTCTTGAACCACTGGTACTGTCCCCGGGCCCCGGGCTTGGCGTAGAGGGGAGTGACCATGAGGTAGGCGTCGATGGGAAGGGTCTCGAGGTACTTCACCCACTCGAGGCATTCTTCCATCAGATGGCCCCCGACTCCCACGCAGATCGGAAGCCTTGGCTTGAGCTTCACCACGTGCTCGATGATCGCTTTCTTCGTCGAAAGGCTGAGGTTCAGGGCCTCGGCGGTACTGCCCAGGATGAGGAGACCGTTGCCGGCCTCTTCCTGCTGCTTCACCAAGCGGGTGAGGCTTTCGAAGTCCACCGTGGAGGTTTCCAGAAGGGGAGTGACGACCGCGGTCCAGAGTGCGTACTGAGTGATGTTCATAGCTGTTCCTTTATAGAGAAAGGTGGGTTTCCACGACTTTCTGAAATGGATGGAGTCCCGGGGTTAGGGGTTTGGAAACTAGGTAGTCCGCGGCCCAGAGCGCTCCCTCGGCGAAGAGGCCCCGGTCCTTGGCTTCGTGGCCAAGAGTAATGGTCTCCGAAGGTGTGGCAAGGGTCAGGGTGTGCAAGCCCACCACGTCTCCCGTGCGTTCGGAGGTGATGGCGCAGTCCTGGTGCAGCCATTCCTTCATGGAGAGCGCGGTCCCGCTCGGGGCGTCGACCTTCTTGGTGTGGTGAACTTCGTGGATGGAGAGCTCCTTCTTCGGAAAGAGAGACGAAACCTGGCCTAGGCGCTGGATCAACTGTTTCAGGACCACCACGCCGAGGGAGAAGTTCGTGGCGTGGATCCAGGCAAGCCCCTTCTCCTTCAGCACCCGGTCGAAGTCCGCGGGCCAGGCGAAGCCGGTGGATCCGGTGACCACGGGCCGCTTCGTTTCGAGCAGCAGCGGGATCAGTTCCCGGAAGGCGTCTCCCGGCAGGAAGGAGATGATGACGTCGAACTCCTTCAAGGCTTCGTAGGTCGCGGGCCGGCTCCGGTCGAAAACCTCCACCGCGTGGGCGGAGAGCTCGAGGACCTTGGATCCGGTTTTCCCCCTTCCGAGGAGCGCGATCCTCATACGGCCTCGATGAGGGCCCGGTGGAGCTTCTGGATGCAGGACTTCGAGTCCTCGTCCTTCACCAGGAAGTTAAAGTTGTACGGGCTCGCCCCGAGGCTCATCATCCGGATGTTGGAGTCTTCGATGGTGGTGAAGACGGCCTTGGCGAGCTTGGGCCTACTGTAGAGGTCGTTTCCGATGAGGGAGACCAGGGAGTAGCCGTCTTCGATGTTGACGATCCCCACCTGCCGCAGGTCCGTGAGGAATCTTTCGTTCTCGAGGGTGGCCGCGTCCACGGTGATCGCCACGCTGATCTCCGAGGTGGTGACGCAGTCGACGGAGATGAAGTGCTTGCTGAAGATCCCGAAGATCTCACTCATGAAGCCGTAGGCGTTGAACATGCTCGGGGTGGTGACCGTGAGTAAGGACTGGGCGCTCCGCTTGGTGATCGCCCGCACCGCGGGTCTGTGGTCGACGGCGGCCCTGATCCAGGTTCCCGGGAGGTCTTTATCGAAGCTGCTGCCGACGAACACCGGGATGGATTTCCTCACCGCCGGTGCGATGGTGGCCGGGTGGAGAATCTTCGCTCCGTACTGGGCCATCTCGGCCGCTTCCGAGTAACTTAAGTCGGAGATGATCCGGGCCTCAGGACAGAGCCGGGGATCGGTGGTGGCGACTCCCGCGACGTCTGTCCAGATCTCCAGAGTACTGGCACCCACGCCTTCGGCGATGAGGGCGGCCGAGTAGTCGCTCCCGCCGCGGCCAAGCACCGTGGTGTTGCCGTCCTTGTCGGAACCGATGAAGCCCTGGGTGACGTAGACGCGGGAGCCGTCGAGGGTCAACCGGGCCCGGCACTCCCGCTCGATCACGTCGATCTGCGGGATGGCCTTGCCGAAGTTGGAATTCGTTTTGATCACGCTCCTCGCGTCCAGGAGCGAGACGGTCTTGTTCGGAAGACTCTGCTTCATCACGTCTCGGAAGAGGAGGGAGGACATCCGTTCGCCGAGGCTTAGGATGTGGTCGTGGGCCCTCGGAGTGAGCTCTTTTAAGAGGGTAAGATTTTGCACCAGGAGCTCGAGCTCGGTGAAGTAGCCTTCGAGGATCTGGAGAGTTTCTTGGTTGTTCCCGGTCTGCTTTAATAAAGAAAGGTGCCGCTCCTTGATCTGGAAGACACATCTCTGGCAGTCTTCGACGTTTCCGGTGGAAGCGGTTTTGGCAACTTCGATGAGCTTGTCGGTGGTGCCCGAAGTGGCGGAAACGACGACGAT
>SXUH01000117.1 GCA_005791855.1 Bdellovibrionales bacterium | reverse complement strand
GTTAACACCGGGATTTACCCAGGTAAGGCTTAGCTCCGCGCGGACCTGGGTCGCTCCGAGGAGAAGGAAGAAGTAGAAGGCTTGTCTCATTGTGCCACTCCCATGTACTTGTCCGGATCATTGCAGATCGCGGGCCTTGCTTCGCAGTTATCCATCTGGTAGGCCCAGCGAGAGCACTCGTTGTACTCCCGGGCCTTGCCGGAGCAGTTGCCACCGACGATGCGCTCGTAGTGGGCCGGGAGGAGGATCGACGTCTTCGCCGGCTTCGAGGAGATTCGGAGCTCGTCCCCCTGGTACAGAAAGGCCTTGTCGTCGGGGAGCTTACCTTCCTTCATGCCCTGGATGTTCCCGTTGGTGAAGTTCGGGCAACTCGGATTCTTACTCTGGTATCCGGGCCGAACCTCGCTCAGGGCCACTTTCGCCCGGGCGAGGTACTTCTTACAAAACGACGGGTCGTCCGCGCCGGCGCAGGAGCAGGAGAATTCCTTGGTTCGGACCTTAAGGCCTGCGCCGAGGTAGCGCTGCTTCAAGCGGAGCTCAGTCTCAAGATCGAGGGAGACTTCGAACTTCTGTGGATCGGCCCGGAGGTCGCTCCACCCCTTTCCGCTGTCTACGTCGGGCCCGAACTTGCAAAACCTCGCGCGGAACTCGTGGTTCGAGACGTTCTCGAATCCCGGGAGGACGAAGAACTGCTGGAGCTTCTCGTCCTTGGAGGCGAAGATCTCCGGGCAAACGGCGGAGCCCGCGGGGCACTTGCAGCTAATGGTGTACGGCATGACCTGGTCCAGGCCCCCGCCGCCGCCCATGATGCTTCCGTCGGTGGTGGCCGGGGCCCGGCACTTCCCGCGCTTGTCATCCTTGTACTCGTCGCAGAGCCCGAGGAGGTGGAGGACTTCGTGGGTGATGGTTCCGCAGCCGATGTTGGGCGGGTAGTTCCTGCTGTCGGCACCGGTGCCGTTGGCCTCGAAGTAGGACCGGTCCCGGATGGAGAGTGGATTGGTGACGGGGATCTCGGCCTTCGGGAGGGTTCCGAGCTCCGTCGCATCGAGGTTCACGTCGTAGATCTTAAGGTTGAGCTGCTGCCCCTGGGGGCCCTTGAGGTAGGGGTTGATTTTTACTAAGCATTCGTTGATCTTCTGTTTCATCGCAACGGGGCCCACGCCCTCGGATTCTCCGCTGATGTCCATGGTGAGGATGATGTCGTGGTTGTCCTTGCTGTTCTGCTTGATGGTGTAGTTCCCCTGAAGACCGGTGGGGGATCGGGTGCCATTTGATTTCACCACCACGGCGTCTTTATCTTTTAGGTCGACGCAGACCAGTGCGTCCCGGTAGCCTTCGATCCGCTTGATCAGGTCCGCCAGGGTGGTCGTTGGTTCATCGCAGGTGACCTGGGCCCAGTCCCGGGCGGCTTCGGTGTTGTTCATCACTGCCAGGAAATTTCTGATATTTTGCTCAAAGGCCTTCTGCCGCGAGGCCAGCAGCTTACAAACGGCTTCCTCCGGTTTTCCCTTGCAGTGGTCGTTGAGCTTCGGGTCTCTTTCAGGGTAGACGTGCGGGAGCGCGGACAGGGTCACCACACTCCCCAGGGCCCGCTCGAGGCACTGGTCGTCGAACTTCTCCTTCACCGACCGCAGGTACTTACTCTGGACCTCCGGGAACCGGATCGTCTTCATGAACGCATCCATGAGGGGGCGGTCGCAGGTTGCGGACGCCGCGATCTGATCCCGGAGGCGCTTCTCGGCCGCTTCGGTTTCGGCGGCCGTGGGCGCAGTGAGGGTGAACCCAGTCGAAGGCATGGTCTTCTGCGCGGAGGAGTTAGGAGTGGGCCGTGCTTCCCCGGTGTACACGGCGAGGGACTCATCGACCTGAGAGGAAAGGTTGGAACAGAGTTCCGACGGCGTCGCACAGCTCTTGGCCTTGAGTTCGGTGGTGTAGGTCTTGAGGGCTTCGGTGTACTTTTCTGGACAGGCCCCGGTCCGTGCGTGTTCCATCACGGCGCCGGAGAAGAGCGCTAGCTGATCGACGTCCTCGCCGCTGCAAAAATTCTGTAGAAGAACCTGGGGCTCCGAGACCTTGAAGCTCTTTTCTCCCGGAAGGATGCGCGGGAGCTTCACCGCCGGTGCGGTGGCGAAGTAGCCGCGCTGGAGTTCGTCGTCGAGCAAACTTGAGACGTCGGGAGGAAGTTTCTTGCAAAGGCGATCGGTACCCTGGGCGCAGTGGGTGGCCCGGAGCTCTTGGAGTTTAGCGATGGCACTGGCCCGGAAGTCCTCAAGGCAGCTTGAGTAGTCAATGCCCAGGTCAGATCGTGTTGGCCTCTTCTTGAAGATCGCTGGATCGAGGTCGAGGGAGACCTTCCCGTCCTTCTCTTCGAAGCTTAGGCTTACCTCGGCCGAGGAGCGGAGCTGGGAGATGCCGTCGAAGTCGGACTGCGGACAGCTCCAGCTGATCTTTTCGCTGGGCCCGTTGTCACCGCCCTTGAAGATCTTCTTAATGAAGCCAAACTGCGCGGAGGCGACGGTGGGGACGAGGAGGACCAGGACTGCAAGACGTGGCATGTGCTTCCTTTGGTATGCCTAGAAATTCTACTACATGGCCCGTAAAGGACCTAAGCGGCACTTACTACCCTATCAGGCCAAAAGCGTGATCAGACCATACCGGT
>SXUH01000116.1 GCA_005791855.1 Bdellovibrionales bacterium | reverse complement strand
GGCGATCGGGGCCTTGAGCGGAACCCCCGCGTCCATGAGGGCCATGGAGCCGGAGCACACGGAGCCCATGGAGGACGAGCCGTTGGATTCGAGGACCTCGCAGGCCACCCGGACGGTGTACGGGAAGTCTTCCTGCGGCGGCATCGCCTTCTTGAGGGCGCGCTCGGCGAGGTTCCAGTGGCCGATCTCTCGACGGCCCACGCCCCGGTAGCCCTTGGCCTCACCGACGGAGAACGGCGGCATGGTGTAGTGGAGGTAGAACTTCTCGTAGCCCACGCCGTGGATCGAGTCGTACATCTGCTCCCCTTCCTTCCCGCCGATGGTGACGGCGGCGAGGACCTGGGTCTCCCCGCGGGTGAAGAGCGAGGATCCGTGGACGGAGGAGAGGATGCTCGTCTCCGTCTCGATCTCCCGGACCTTCGTCACCGGTCGGCCCGCGATCCGCTTCTCCTCGTTGAGGATGTCGGCGCGCATGAGCTTGTAGAGGACTTCGTCGGTGACCTTGGCGGCCTCCTTCCCGAAGTCCGTGGTCTCGGCGAGGCCGTACTTGGCGAAGTTCGCCTTGAGGGCTTCCTTGATCTTTTTCTTGAAGTCGGCGGTGGCCGCCGTCCGGTCTTGCTTCTTGTTGACGGAGAGGACCTTGCGGGCGTCGGCGGAGAAGTCCTTCATCGCCTCGGTCATCAGGGCCGCGTTCGGGTTGGCCGGAACGAACTCGCGCTTCTTCTTCCCGACTTCCTTGGTCATCTGGTCGAGCATGGCGCAGAAGTCTTTGATCTTGTTGTGGCCGAAGACGATGGCTTCGAGCATGTCTTTTTCAGAGACGTTGTTCGCCTCCCCTTCGACCATGAGGATGGCGTCCTTCGAGCCGGCCACGAGGAGCTCGAGCTCGGAGCCCTTGAACTCTTCCTTCGTCGGGTTGAGGACGAGCTTCCCGCCGATCTTCCCGACCTTGGCGTACCCCATCGGTCCGTTGAACGGAACGTCCGAGATGGCCAAGCAGGCCGCGGCTCCGAGGCCCGCCATGACTTCCGGGTCACCGCCGCTCGCGGAGATGGACATGACCTGGGCCATGATCACGGTTTCGTTCATGAACCCTTCCGGGAACAGAGGACGGAGGGGCCGGTCGATGAGTCGCATGATGAGGATCTCGGCGTTGGAGGGCCGCGCCTCTCGCTTGATGAAGCCCCCGAGGAACTTCCCGGCGGCGTAGAACTTTTCTTTGTAGTCGACGAGGAGGGGGAAGAAGTCCTGGCCGTCGTTCACTTCGCGGGCGCAGCCCAGAGTCACGAGCACCTGGGTTCCTTCGCAGGTCACCATCACCGCGGCGTCTGCCTGCTTGGCGAAGCGGCCGGTTTCGATGATCACATCTTTCCCGCCGAAATTTATCTTGAATTCTTTTCTGTTGTTCAACATGGCTGTCTCCTAAATATCAAGCAAAACGCTATCACTGCGTTCCGTGTTTTAAAATCTGTTTGTGAAGGGAGGGACGGTGGAGAGTTTGAGAGATAAAGAGGAAGCTGACCGCGTTCAAATTTCTTTTTATCTCTTAAAATACCCTAGACTCGTCCTCTTTCTTCTAAAAAGAAGAAGGGGCCACAAGGCCCCTTCCAAAAATTACTTTCTAAGTCCTAGTTCGCTGATGATCTTCGCGTAGCGGGCTTCGTCCTTCAGGCTCAGGTGCTTGAGGAGCGAACGGCGTCGGCCGATCAGCTTCATGAGACCTCTCATACCGGAGTGATCCTTCTTGTTCTTCTCGAAGTGCGGAGTGAGGTTCTTGATTCTCTCAGTGAGAATCGCGATCTGAACTTCCGTCCCACCACTGTTCTTGTCGTTGCCGCCGAACTGTTTGATGAGCTCGGCTGATCTTTCTGCGGTAATCATTTTTTTCCTTTCCTCTGCCCTAGCACCAAACTTCCTTTGGAACCAAGTACAAGGTAAAGTTGGACGAGCGTGATTGCTTCCAACCCTCATTAATTTAAATACTTACTCAAAGTTTTAACGAATTAGTTACCAACTGTAAATGTTTATTGGGGATGTTCATGTCGGGTAATTGTAAGAGGTTGATTTTGCTAAAGAAAATTACCTGATGAACTCGGACATATAGCTCTTAAGCTGGTCGATGAGCCGCTCCTCCACCTGCCGGATCCGCTCTCTGGAAACCCCGTACTGGTCGGCGATGCTCTGCAGGCTCTCCGGGACCTCCGAGAGCAGACGTTTCTGGAAGATCTCCTGGTCGCGGGGCTTGAGGTTTTTGATGAACTCTCCGAGGTTCTGCTTTAGGATCTCCAGGTTCTGAAGGTTCTCGAGCTTGCTCTCCGTGGACTCGTCGTCGCTTCCGATGAGGTCCGCGAGCGACTGCCGGCCACCGTCGTCGTCGAGCGGCTTGTCGAGGCTCACTTCCTGTCCGCCGGAGCCGAGCCGGTGGTCCATCTCGATCACGGCCTTCTCCGAGACGCCCAGGTTCTCCGAGAGGAGCTTCACGTCGGGAGCGATCCCCATGCTCAGGAGCCGCTGCTTCTCCCGCATGAGGTTGTAGAAGAGCTTCTTCTGCTCCTGGGTCGTTCCGATCTTCACCAGCCGGAAGTTATCCAGGATGAACTTCAGGATGTAGGACCGGATCCACCAGCTGGCGTAGTACGAGAGCTTCGCGCCCTTGGAGGGATCGTACTTCGAGACGGCCTTCATGAGGCCGATGTTCCCCTCCTGGATCAGG
>SXUH01000115.1 GCA_005791855.1 Bdellovibrionales bacterium | reverse complement strand
GCAGCGAGAGCTTGTTGCGCTGGAGGAGCCGCGCCACCGCGACGGTCGGGGCCATGAGGAGTTCCGCTCCGTTGAAGAAGACGATGGCCGCCACTTCGCAGTCCTTGAAGAAGGCCAGGGGCTCGAGGTTGTTCTTCCTGGCCCACTCCTCGGACCCGAGGAGGACCACCGAAGCCCCGTCGGTGAGCGGTGTGGAGTTCCCGGCGGTGAGGGTACCCTTCCCGCTGCGGTCGAAGGCGGGTTTTAGCTTCGAGAGCTTCTCCAGCGTCGTGTCCTTCCGGGTGATGGGATCTTTCGTGAGAGACTTGAACTCGGCGATGAGGTCGTCGTTGAACCCTTCCTCACTGGCCTTGGCGGCGTTCTGGTGCGACCGGAGGGCGAGCTCGTCTTGCTCCTCCCGGGGGATCTTCCACTCCTTCACCATGAGCTCCGTGTGCTCTCCCATGGACAGGCCGGTGCGAGGTTCTTTCACGGCGGGGACCTCGGGCTTGAGCAGTCCCGGCTTGAACCCGGCGAGAACCTTTAATTTCTCCGGGAGAGTCTTGGCGTTTTGGAATTTGATCAGGAAATGGGTAAGCCTTCTCTGACCGATTAGTGGAATATCCGAATTAGTGTCACTCCCTCCGGCGATGCCGGAGTCGATCTGGCCCGAGGCTATCTTCAAGGCCACGAGGTTCACGGCCTCAAGGCCGGTGCCACAGGCGCGCTGGATGTTGAGCCCGGGAGTGAGAGAAGAGAGCGTCGATCCGAGGACCACTTCCCGGGAGAGGTTCCAGTCGAAGGGGTGGTTCATCACCGTCCCCATGATCACGTCCCCGAGGATCATCCCTTGGGTCTTTGTCTTCGCGACCAGGTCGTCCACCGCTGTGCCTAAGAGCTCCTGGTTGGAAACACCCTGGTACTGGGCCATGGACTTCACAAAGGGTGTGCGCGACCCGGATAGTATTGCAACTCTTCTAGTCATATAAGATCCTTTTATCTAAAATTCTATGAGAAAATTATCGAGGATTTATTCATGAGTGTCCACGAATCTTGGCTCGCGTCCATGCAAAGGTACCGGGAAGAACTCCTAAACAAGAAGGGAGTCCGGCTCACCCTTCCCCCGCCGTCGCTGCAGGAGCTTGGCCTGGAGTACCTAGAAGTTTCTCCGGGGAAGAAGATCCTGGCTCGGGTCCCGTTCCAGTCGAAGTTCACCAATCCCATCGGGCTCTACCAGGGAGGATTCCTCGCGGCCGCCCTTGACGAGGTCTTCGGTCCCCTCTCCTATATCACGGCCCAGGGTCCGTGCATGACGCTTGCGATGAACGTGTCCTACCTCAAGGCCTTCACCCAGAAGCAGGGCTTCTGCCTCATCGAAGCGGAGGTCCTGAAGAAGACGTCCACGCTGATCTTCATGCGGGCGGATGTGAAGACTCCCGAGGGAGACCTCATGGCCCACGCCGAAACCCACGTCTCCATCCTGCGCGAGGACCAGCTGAGAGGACTCAAACCATGAGCCTCATCTTCGACCTCCGGCAGCGGTTCCTCGAGAAGGCGATCAACTACTACGGCCCCTTCCTCGGGGCCGGGGTCAAGCTCGTCGAGATGCGGAAGGACTTCCGCTACGCCAAGGTGGAGATGCCGCTGACCTTCTACAACAAGAACTACATGGGCACTCAGTTCGGCGGATCGCTCTACGCCATGGTGGACCCGTGGTACATGCTGATGCTCATCAAGAACCTCGGCAAGGACTACATCGTCTGGGACAAGGCCGCGACCATCAACTTCCGCAAACCGGGCCGCGGGAAGGTCTTCGCGGAGTTCACCCTCACGGAAGAAATCTTAGACGAGATCCGCGACACGGTGGAGAAGACCGTGAAGACGGATAGGGTATTCCGGGTCGAGATCAAGGACGAGAGCGGGAAGCTCATCGCGGACGTGGATAAAGTCCTTTATATCAGGAAGAAAAGCGGGTAGCATCTGTGGTACCTATGAAACACATTTCTACCTTCTTCCTCATCTTTCGTTCTTGTTCTTCCCCGTCGACCAGCTGGTCGCGATCTGCACCCGCGAGCAGGAGGACTCTTGCTTCGAGAGAATCTGTCCTCCGGGCGAGACACCGCGGGTCGCAGGGTCGGGCGGGTCGAATGCCTGTGCGTGTAACTGCTACCCGATTGCTTTCTAGGCCCAGGGCTTAGACCGCGTGGGCCTGGTACTCGGCTTCCGGGTAGTAGAGCGTCCAGCCGAGGGAGCGTTTCGGGAAGGTCATCTTCTCACCGGAGTCGAGGGTGCCGACGAACCTCTTCCCGTCCTTGGTTTCCCCGTCGATGACGAAGTAGCGGATCTGCTGGGTCCAGTCGTTGAAGCGCACCTTGATCTGCTCTTTCTTCCCGGCGAGCCGCCAGACCTTCTCCAAACTCTGCCATTTCATAGAACCCTCCTTAGAATCTATTGTCACACGTCATTTGTGCTGATACATCCTACTGCATGACCGCAAGTTCACCAAGCAAGCCATCCTCAAGAGCGGGGCGTTTCAAGAAAAAATTAGTTAGCCTTGATGCTCTCTTAAGCGAAGCTAATGTTATCCGGGACAGAATGGCACCGCTGAGCTCGCTGCTCCAGAGTGGTGAACTCTCCCAGTCAGGTTTCTGCGCGCTCTACGTCCTCACCTACCTGTCGATCCGGTATCCGGGGATGTGGCTCGGGTCGAAGAAGGATTCGGCGCAGGTCTCCGAGCTGAACCTTCCCTGGAGGAACTTCCTCGGGGAGCTCGAACCGAACGTCCGACGGCGACTGGAGATGGTCGAGACCGTCGGCGAGATCTTCGCGAACTTCGCGCTGAAGTCCACTCCCCTCACGGTGAACCGCTCGCTCCTCGCGTGGGACCGCCGGGAGTATGGTCTCGAGCTCATGTTCCGGATCCCGTCCCCGCGGGAAGTGCTGGCCCAGCAGAAGCGGGGCCGCCGGTGCGTGACCGTGCTCCTCGATCCGCAGAAGACGCGGGACTACGTCCTCGGCGAGCGCGACGCCCTGAGCTTCACCATGCACGACCTGATCCACGCGGACCATTTCTTCCACTGCAACGACCTGTTCCGCGGGCAGATAAGTTTCTACGGCCTGCTGGATCGCTGCCTGGCGGAGGACCACTTCCGCGAGCTCTACTCCCACGCGGGCTTCATGAAGGAGTTCGACTACGTCACCTCGGACATGAACGCCTACCCGATCCATCTCCTGAAGTGCCTCAAGGCCGCCATCGTCTTCCACCACCCGCAGAAGGCCGCGTTCTTTGCTGCCTGGGCCCGGAGGGTTTCCAGTAGCGCCGAGGCACGGGAGAGCTTGCTGGCGCTCAACTCCGAGGGGTACGATCCGCGGGTGCGGGACGGGATCCTCCTGGAGTGGCTCGAGGATTTCACTTACGTCGATGAAAGACCAGGTCCCACGTAGCGAACGGCCTACACTGCTAGATCATCTTTAATCCGAAGGTCTTAACGCTCCGGCGCTGGTTGTGGGAGGCGCAGAGGATACGGATGTTGCTTGCGGTTCTGCTTCCTCCCATGGCGAAGGGTTGGATATGGTCCCACTGGAGGTTCCTGCGTTCTTGGCAGCGGATGCCATCTTTTGATTTGTGCTCGCACTGATTTTTTGAACGTCGGTAACTGTCAATAATGTTGTCGCCTCATCCTGATGGAACAATTGATACTTTGTTTGTGACTTCCCAAGTCCTTTGCGCTCTTGTCCATCGCATTGGATGCTTGGCCATCGAGCAAGCATAGAGCTTTCGTCGATG
>SXUH01000114.1 GCA_005791855.1 Bdellovibrionales bacterium | reverse complement strand
CGGGGGCTGGACGGATCGACCCGTCGCGCCGGGACACCGCAGGACGCGGCCGCAACGACGGGCTGAATGCCGGATTAAAGCCGGACGGACGCGTTTGTTCCCGAAGCCGCTTTTCCTTCACCGCAACGATGCAATTTTTGCGCCGAAAAAGCTGATCTGAATCAACTTGCTGAAAAAGCGAGCTGAAGTTGCTCAGAACTTAGACGAAACGGGGAGAGCTGGGGCGAGAAGAACTGCGTGCGATCAGGCATGGCGACGGAGCCCCGGAGGACCCCGTCGCGGAGAGGGAATTATGCGCCCGCGGGAGCGGGATCGCCGAAACCGCCCGGTTTCTTGGGCCGGCTCTTCGGGATTGCGCTCGCGCCCGACACCAGCGGCGCGGGGCGGTGGGCGTTGCCCTGATCACGGCCGATGTCCTCGCCGCGGATCGCGCGCTTGGACTCCTCGCCGTTGAGCGTCTCATATTCGAGCAGCGCTTCGGCGAGCTCACCCGGGACAAGAACCCCTGGATCGTCTACTGCCACCACGGAGTCCGGAGCGTCTACGCCACCCAGTTCCTCAAGCTGCACGGCTTCGATGCGCTTTCCCTGAGGGGCGGAATAGAGGAATGGTCCACGCAGATTGACCCCACGGTCCCGCGCTATTAGACTTATAGAAAAGGGAGACTAGATGTTGAACATACCGTTTAAGTTCGTAGCAGTGGTCCTGGTGGGAACGGCGATCATCCTCGCGGTGGTCATGATCGCGGGCATTCCGCTTAACCTCGTGATGTGATCAGAAGAGCTCGTCCTGCTGCTTCAGGAGCTTCTCGGCCCTCTTCTTCCACATGATGTTCTCCGGCGTGATGTCCTCCGGGCCGTTGGGTGAGGCCAGCACCTCCTCCAGCTCCTTCTTGAAGGCCTTCCCGTCGCCCTTCTCCTTGTGGTAGACTTCCGCGAAGAGGACCTTCGAGCCGAGGTACTCCGGCGCCGCCTTCACGGCCTTCTCGAAGTACTCCTTGCTCTTTTTGATGTCTCCCCCCGCGACCGACGGCGCGAGGGCGTAGAAGTTCGCCCAGAAGCGCTCGAGGCCCCCGTGGTAGATGCTGGGCTTGAGCTTCTCCACCTTCCGCATCATGGCGAGGATGGTGTCCTTGTGCTTGACCTTGGCGAAGAAGCCCTCCTCGCTCGCCCACCTGCCCAGAGCAACTCCGGCCCAGAAGAGGGGCGAGGCTTCCCTTTCCGTGAGAGGGTCGAGGGCCTTCGCGAGGTCCGTGCCCTTCTCTAGCTTCGCCTTGAAGTCGGCGTTGGTCGACAGGCCCTTGACGCCGTAGTCGTGGGACTTCTTGAAGCTGTCTTTCTTCTCGTCGGACTTCTCCTGGTGGAGGTCCCCCAGGAGGAAGTACCCTTGTGCAAGGTAGGTCAGCGTCTCGAGGTCCGATGCGTCCTGGATCTTCTGAAGCTTCCGGAGCGCGTCCTTGAGGCTTTCCTGATCATCCCGCTTCGCCCAGGACTTCAGCGCGTCTTCCTTCAGAAGCTTGTCTTCGGGGAAGAGCTCCGCGCGGAGGTTAAAACTTACGAGAAGGAACAGAAAAAAAAATATTTTATTCATACCAAAAGGTTACTTTAGCCCGTGATTTGAGAAAAGACTAAGTGTAGCATAAGAGGATGGAAGCCAAGCTCCGGATCATGGTTTTAAACGCCCAGGACCTCTACCTCTTTATGGACAAGCATAGAGACGGTCCGGTGCACGAGCTCACCGAGATCCACTGGCAGCTCATGAGCTCGAGCCTCTTCTCCAACAAGTCGAAGGAAAAATCCCTGCTCCTCGCGCAGGCGATCCGGGACGCCAAGGCCGACGTGGTGATGCTGACCGAAGTCGGAGGCCCCGAGTCCCTCTCGAACTTCGCGAAGTACCTGCTTCACGACGAGTACCGGGCCCTCTGCCTTCCCTCGAACTCCGAGCGAGGCATCGACCTCGGGTACCTGGTGAAGCGCACCCTCGGCTTCGAGACGGACGTCCACTCCCACATCGACTACAAGCTCCCGCTCCCGGCCAAGCGGTTCTCCCGGGATGTGCTCCGCCTGGATCTTCTGGAGAACGGGGCGATCAAGCTCGTCCTCCTCCTGGTCCACATCAAGTCCAAGCTCGACCTCAAGAAGGCCGACTTCGAAGGCCGCACCCGCCGGGTCCTCGAGGTCAGAGGGCTGGTTGAGATCTACAAGGACCTCCAGAAGCTCGGAGTGCCGATTCTCGTCGGCGGGGACATGAACGGGCACGCGGGGGAGAGCGACACCGAAGAGGAATTCAAGTCCATCTACCAGGAAACTGACCTCAAGGACATCGCCTACCTCGCTCGGATCCCTCAGGAAGAGCGGTTCAGCTACGTCTACTTCACCCGCGGCGGGAACCGGTTCATCCAACAGATCGACTACCTGTTTATCTCAGAAGCCTATTCGCATATCATCGACCCGACCGAGTGCTATTTCCCAAGGTACAGGAATCTCGCCGGGGCGCCGTTCCCCATTCCCCAGCGAATGGAGCAGAAATCCATGCTCCCGTCGGACCACTACCCTTTTTTGGCAACGTTACGCCTCATTTGACTAAAACCCTCTGCGGCAAAGTAAAAAATCTGGCCTTTTTAATGAGTTATGCTATTTTAGCCCAACAGAACTATTAATAATTTAGTGAGGATTCATGGCCTACGAGAACAGAAAAGATGCAAAAGACAAAATTCGTATTGATATTACTGACGGCTTCGCGGTTGAGCGAGCCCTTAAAAAATTCAAGCGACTTTGTGATGCCTATGGGATCGTAAAAGAATACCGCGCTCGTGAAGCCTACCAGAAGCCATCCGTGAAGCAGAAAGAGAAGCTCGAGGCTGCGGAGAAGCGAAGAAAGAAAACCAACTCGAAGATGCGTATCTCAAAGAAGATATAGTAAAAAAAGGGCCACTTCATGTGGCCCTTTCTATTTTCAGTCCTATCCTACCGATGTAACTGCAGTCTAACTTTCTTGTTATGCATATCAAGCAGCATGCTGTCGACCTTACTCTTCTCCTGAGTGCTCACTTCCTGTGAGGAGTAGTCGAGCTTCACGTCGTCGTCAGCAATGAGGGACGCGGCGGAAGAGCTCGGGAGCTTGAAGACCTGAGAGAAATCTGCAGCGAGGGCAATTCCGTTTTGTCCTGCCGAGGCTCCGGTGAAGAGGCCGGCGGTGCCGATGATCTTTCCGAAGGCCCGCATCGGGAAGATGTTGAGCCCCGGGAGGCGGGCACCGATGCTGTCGAAGGACTTGATCGGGATGGCGACGGCGATGGCGGACCCCTGGGAGGAGAGGGTCAGGTAGAGCCGGGCCCCGGCGCCGAGTTCCACGACCACGACCTCATTGTTCGCGATCAGCGGAAGGAGGTTTCCGTTCGGGAGCGAAGCCTGCTGGGCACGGATGTTGGCGAGCTCGGAGACGTTGACCGAAACCTTCATCTGGTTCTTGCCGCCGAGGCTCGGAACCAGTTCGACCTTCCCGATCTGCATGCGGGTGCTGGGATGGATGATCGGAAGGGCCACGGACGGGAAGGACATGCTACCGAGGTTCAGATCGGCGGAGAGGCTGACCATGATGTCGGAGTCGACGGTGGACGTCTGGACGTTGATCGCGGTGAGGACCTGAGGGGCCTTTCCGCAAGAAACGGCAAACAGGGAGAGGACCACGAGAGCGGCGAGGTTCAAAAGAGATTTACCCATGAATGTTACCTGACGAGAGACTGTGTCTCTTGATGATGACAACCCTACTCTTCAACAAACGTCCAACTTGAAAAAAACGTGCTACCGCAGGTTTGAAATCGAATTATGCGTGGCAGCATTTTATCAAATTAAGAATAATTTGCAAGAACAATGTTGAGTGGACAAATCAAATACCCTCAAGGCACACTTATAAGTCTATGAAAGAACTAAATTTTTACTTTGATTTTTTATCACCTTTTTCTTACTTCGCCTGGGTCAGGATGCAAGATCTGATTACTGAAAAAGGGCTAACTGTTCACTACAAACCCGTTGCCCTGGGCCCATTGCTCAACCATTGGCAGATCAAGGGACCGGGGGAAGTGACCCCGAAAAGAGAGTTCCTGCTCAAGCAATGCCTGCGCTACTCTGAGCGCCTGGGCATCCCGTTCACCATCCCCAAGACCCACCCCTTCAACTCGCTCTACGCCCTCCGCCTGGCCCTCGAGGGTGTCGCGGGCCCGCACCAGGCGGCCGTGATCGGGGCCCTCTGGAGGGCCGGCTGGCAAAAGCGCATCGACATGGGGAATCCTGATGAATTGTTGGCCGCTTTGAGAGATAATGGCTTACCCCACGAAGAACTCTACGAGAGAAGTTTCAGCAAGGACGCCAAGGCCGAGCTCAAGGCCAACATCACCGAAGCCATCTCGCTGGGGGCCTTCGGCGTCCCGAGCTTCACCGTCGGAGCCGAGCTCTTCTGGGGCAACGACGCTCTACCGGACCTCCTCGCGTACGCGGAGGGGACCGACCCCCTGGATAGAGTGAAACTCGAAGCGCTTTTGTCGTCTACTCCCCGGGCCGCGGCTCAAAAAATCCCCGAGGCGTCCGACAAGGCTTAGAAAGGTACCCCATGCCCAAGCCGAACAAGATCGAGCTCCTCACCGAGCACCTGATAAAGATCATCTCCGAGACCAACGGGATCTCGCTGGCCGACACCCTCGAGCTCGCGGTGATGGGCGACTCCAGGGACGACAACCAGAACGTGAAGAAGTCGCTCCAGGAGTTCCGCCGCCTCCTCACCGGCTACAACAGCAACGAGGTGGACATCAAGACCCTCCTCGCCCACCCCGTCTCCCAGGCCCTCTTCCAGTTCTTCAAGCGCTTCCCGAAGCCCTACATCGAGGAGCACATCCACCTGACCGGGTCCCTCTCCGCGGACTTCATCCACCCGCACCTCATGACCCACCTCCGAGGGCCCAACAAGCAGGTCTACTACGACATCATCAACAAGGTCTACGGCGACGGCACGGCCGAGAAGATCAGCACGGTGGAGGACGTGGACAACCTCGTCCGCCTCAAGGACGACGAGTTCTTCGACCGCTACCTGAAGATCCTCCTCCTCCCGAAGCTCATCCTCACCACCCTGGACATGCACCGGGCGGCCGCCTACCACATGGCGAAGGACCTCTACCACCAGTTCAACGTCGGGAAGATCCGGCTGAAGTTCACCCTCTCGCGCGCCAACCAGAACGCGGACGAGCAGATCCCGGGGCTCGAGAACCTCCGGGAAGAAGACGTGGTCCTCGGACTCTACGAGGGGTTCACCCAGTTTAAGACGGAAGTCCCGGAGTTCGACTTCGTCCTCTCGCCGTGCTTCCGGAAGGAAGCGAACTTCTTCGACGCCACGAGGTTCAAGACCAAGAAGGAATCCTTCCTGAGCCAGGTGGACGCCATCCTCGACATGCTCGAGAAGTACCCCTACCTCTGTCCGCACCTCAACGAGGTGGACACGGTGGGGAGCGAGAAGGACCTCTACAGCAAGGGCCACTTCAATGAGATGCAACAGGGGTTCCGGAAGCTCCACTACAAGGGCTTCTCCATCCGCTCCCACCACGGAGAGACCTGGCACACGCTCAAGAAGGGGGTGCAGGCGGTGGACAACGCCCTCAACATCTGGCACATCGACACCCTCGAGCACGGCCTCTCCCTCGGGATCAACCCGAACTTCTACTTCCACTCGCTCTACCGCCGGCTCATCCTGGACAACGAGCGCGGCGAGGCGGTGAAGGAAGGCTCCTCCGACTGGAAGGAACTGATGGAGATGGACTGGCGCGAGCACTCCTCGATCCGGGAGAAGCTCTTCCGGGGCGACCTCCTGGACGCCGACGAGAAGCGGGAGTTCGTGAAGGTCAAGTTCCACACGGCCCGCGAGGTGGAGCACTACCAGCACGACGTCCTCAACCGGATGATCAACAAGGGAGTGAGCCTCATCGCCCTCCCGTCGTCGAACAACAAGCTCACCACGAGCTTCGAGGATTACAAGGACCACCCGTTCTCCTGGTGGGAGAAGAAGAACCTCAAGCTCGGGGTCGGGACGGATAACTACGTCACCCTCAACACGAACTTCATCCAGGAGCTCCTGATCCTGCTCTTCACGGACTCGGAGAACCTCAAGATCACTAAGCTCCTCATGGTCGCCACCGGTGAGACCAGAAGGCCCTTCCTCTCCCAGCTCCTCTGGAAGATGCGCGGGTAACTCTACAGAATCACATAGATGATTCCCTCCTCGTACCTATAAATAGTTCATGATTAAAATTGAATGGTTGGGACAGATGCCGCATCGTGTTATCTGTGCTTACGAGCTTAACCAATCTCAACTAACGCTTATGAATGAATCCGATTCACCTCTACTGGATTTTCGCCAGATCCTGAAAAACGAATACGACCATCGTCGTGAGAGGAACCCGTCGTATTCCCTGAGGTCCTTTGCCCGGGACCTGAACCTCTCGGCGTCCCGGATCTCCGAGGTCCTCAACAATAAGGGGGACCTCTCCTCCCAGAGCATGATGGAGATCGGCGCCCGGCTCTCGATCCCCCGGGACGAGCTCCTCGCGATCAAGGCCGCCATGGACCTGAAGAAATCCACCTCGGAAGAAGTGAAGCAGTCCGCGCAGAAGTACCTGGATAACTACAACTACCAGAGTAAGTTCCTGCAGCTCTCGGAGGACACCTTCCGCATCCTCGCGGACTGGTACCACTACGCGATCCTCAGCGCCATGGAGATGAACTACTTCGACGGTTCGGTGGCGTTCCTCTCGAGGGTCCTGCGCCTCGATCCGAAGACCACCCAGGAAGCCCTGGACCGGATGCTGGCCAATAACATGATCCGGTTCCACGATGGCCGCTACTTCCCAACCGGAGAAGTCTTCTCGACCAGCAACGACGTCCAGAGCAAAGCGCTGAAGGTCGCTCACCGGCAGACCCTGGAGCAGGCGATCCAGAGCCTCGAGGACGTGAACATCGACCTGCGCGACATCACCTCGGCCACCATCTGCATCGACATCGACCGCCTCCCGGAGGCGAAGAAGATGATCCGGGATTTCCGCCGGGGCCTCTCGAGGTTCCTCGAGGCGGGGAAGAAGAACGCCGTCTACAACATCAACATCCAACTTCACCCCCTAAGCGAGATCATCCGTGAAAACCACCAAGGCTAGCCTCCTCTCACTGGTCGCCGTCCTCCTCTACCTCACCGTGACCCTGCTCTCCTCAACTGCGGGCGCCATCGTCGGGGTC
Source organism: Bdellovibrionales bacterium (assembly GCA_005791855.1). GTDB lineage: Bacteria > Bdellovibrionota > Bacteriovoracia > Bacteriovoracales > Bacteriovoracaceae > Peredibacter. The sequence continues at coordinate 584 of SXUH01000114.1, read as the reverse complement.
CGGAAGCCCGTGGTCCACGACAAGGGGAACGGCGGCGACACCGTCCGGATGCAGTTCATCGAGAAGGGGAAGGACCTCCTGGAACGCCACGAAGCCAAGCTGACGAGCCTCATCGGGGCGGAGAAGTTCAAGAAGATGCAGGAAGTCCTGAGCATCTCGAGCATCAAGACCAGCGTCGAGGTGCTCAAGGATAACCTCGGGAATCCGGTGGACGCGATCGGCGTCCCCGGGCTCATCACCCTGTTCGTGGGCAAGGTCGAGGACACCCTCGGCTGGGAGAAGATCTTCAAGAACGAGGCGCTCGCGGAGAAGCTCATCCTCCACGAACTCTTCCGTGCCGTGGACGTCGACGACGACAACTACGTCATGACCTCGAAGGTCCTGGTTCCGAAGCGAAACCTCCAGCACACGGAGAAGCTCCCCCTTCCCAAGGGGTTCCGCCCCTGGCCTCGGAGTGACAACATAAACTTCGGGCAGGTGTTCAGCGACGAAGCGAAGTCTGAGTGCGGAGAGGCCTGGGTCTACTTGAAGAGCACGACCGTGCGGGTCCAGTGCGAAGAGGAGAAGCTAGTCTGCTCCATGCT
>SXUH01000113.1 GCA_005791855.1 Bdellovibrionales bacterium | reverse complement strand
GGCTCGAAGGCTGGCCCATGGTCTTCGCGGTCCTCTCCCACATCGCCATCCTCGTGGGGTCGGCCATCGAGATCGTGCCCTCGCTCCTGTCGGACCGGTACATCGTGCGGAACCTCGCCGTGAAGCCGTACACGCCGCTCGAGCTCCTGGGCCGGGACATCTACATTAAGGAAGGCTGCTACACCTGCCACTCCCAGACCGTGAGGCCCATGAGCCACGAGGTGCTCCGCTACGGACGGCCCTCGGAGGCGGCGGAGTTCGTCTACGACCGACCCTTCCAGTGGGGCTCGAAGCGCACGGGCCCGGACCTCGCCCGGGTCGGCGGGAAGTACCCGCACATGTGGCACTACCGGCACTTCTACGAACCCCGGGAGGTGACGGCCGGGTCGATCATGCCTCGCTACGTCTGGCTCTTCAATAACAAGCTGGACTTCGTCACCCTGCCGAAGAAGCTCAAGGTCATGCAGACCCTCGGGGTTCCGTACACGGACCAGGACGTCGCCGACGGAGTGAGGAACGCACAGGCGCAGGCCCAGGCCATCACCGCCGAGCTCGTCACCAGCGGCGTGCCGAAGGCCATCGAAGACAAGGAAGTGGTCGCCCTCATCGCCTACCTCCAGCGCCTGGGGACCGACATGCAGGGCGCGATCCCGGACGTCGCCGACAGCAAGGAGGCCCCATGAAGCAAGCGGCCCTGCGGCACTTCGACATGCCCTGGCTCCCCGTCACGGGGCTCCTCCTCTTCGTCGTCTGCTTCGCCCTCTACACCTACTGGACCTTCCGGAGGAGCAACCGCGCGCACTACCAGGAAGCCTCCCGCATCCCCCTTGAAGACGAAAGGAGAATCTCAGAATGAAACCCGAGAACACGGACACCGAGCTCGACGTGAAGCCGGACGAGCAGCACATCCTCATCGACCATAGCTACGACGGAATCCAGGAGCTCAACCACCCGCTGCCGTCCTGGTGGAACGTCATCTTCTGGGGAGCGATCGCCTACTCCACGGGGTACTTCGTCTATTACCAGTTCCTGGACGGACCGACCCTGCGGGAGGAGTTCAACAAGGACTTCGCGGTCATCTCGGCCGCCCAGCTCGAGTTCAAGAAGGCCAACCAGCTCTTCCGGCCCGAGCTCTACGCGGCGGTGGCCAACGCCGAGGGCATCAAGAAAGGCAAAGAGGTCTACGAGCTCAACTGCCTTCCGTGCCACTCGGACAACGGCCGGGGAGACGTCGGCCCCAACCTCACCGATAAGCACTGGGTGAAGGCCCGGGGGACGCCGGAGACGATCTACGACGTGGTCTACAACGGCAGCGAGGAGAACGGCATGCCGGTCTGGAGCGAGATGATCTCCAAGGACGAGATCTACCAGGCCGTGGCCTACGTCTCGAGCCTCAGGCACACCTTCCAGAAGGGGAAGGCCCCGGAGGGCGAGCTGATTGAAGAGTAAGAACGTCTTCGACCTCGATCCGGAGCGCCTCGCGACGACCGACGAGCACGGCCACCGGGTCTACCTGTTCCCGGAGGACGTCCGCGGAGCGTGGAAGGCCCGGCGGACGGTGCTCTACTGGCTCCTCATCCTCTTCTACCTGACCCTCCCCTGGATCTACGTGGGCGGCAGACCCGCCCTCCTCATCGACCTCGGGAGGGCGGAGCTGACCTTCTTCGGCACCACCTTCCGGGGAGTCGAGCCCGTGCTCCTCTTCCTCTTCGTCGCCTCGGGGCTCTTCTTCATCGCCTGCCTCACTAGCCTCTACGGCCGGGTCTGGTGCGGCTGGGCCTGTCCGCAGACCGTGTTCATCCAGAACATCTTCCTGAGGCTCGAAGCACTGGCGGAGGGAAGCGCCCGGAAGCGCCGGGAGCTCGCAAGCGGTCCCTGGACCGCGAACCGGGTTCTCCGGAAGGCGCTCAAGTGGTTTCTGTTCACCGTCGTCTCCCTCCACATCGCCCACACCTTCCTCGGGTACTTCGTGGGCCCCCGGGAGCTCCTCCGGATCTCGATGGGCCCTCCGTCGGAGAACCTCACCCTCTTCATCCTCACCATGACGGCGACGGCGGTCATCCTCCTTGACTTCGGCTGGTTCCGCGAACAGTTCTGCATCATCGCCTGTCCCTACGGCCGGATGCAGTCCGTGGTGATGGACGAGAACTCTCTTGTGATCTCCTACGACCCCAAGAGGGGGGAGCCGCGGAGAGGGACTCCGGGGATTCTGAGGTCCGGCGAAGGTGATTGCATCAACTGCTTCAACTGCGTGAAGGTCTGTCCCACCGGCATCGACATCCGTCGAGGGACGCAGCTCGAGTGCATCGCCTGCACCCAGTGCATCGACGCCTGCGACGAGATCATGGCCAAGCTCAACAAGCCGCCGGGCCTCATCCGTTACAGTTCGGAGAGCGAGCTCTCGGGCAAGGTTCGGAAGCCCCTGACCGTGAGGTCGGCCGTCTATCTTGCCACGGCCCTCCTCCTCGTCGGGGCCTTCGCCTACTTCCTCAGGTCCACCGGAGACCTGCAGCTGATCTTCCTCCGGAACAAAGTTCCCTTCCAGATCACGGAGGCGGGGAGGACGGTGGTCAACCAGTTCACCCTCAAGCTAAGCCAACAAGGGGCCCGGGCCTATTCGCTGCGCTTCCGGGTGCGGGAAGGCTCCGTCCGCCTCCAGACGCCAACAACCCCCACATCCGTTACGGGGCCTGAGAAGAAAGTCGTCGTCCTCTTCAAGTTCCCACCGGAACTCCTGATCGGAGGGAGCCGGAAGATCCTGGTCGAGGTCCACGACGACCTGACCGACGCGGTCGTCGCAGAAAAGGAGGTCGTGCTTGTCGGCAACACTCACTAGCTGGTTGGCCCTGGTCCAGGACTTCATCCCCGCTGTCTCCTTCGCGGCGGGCCTCGGCGGAAGCCTCCACTGCGTCGGCATGTGCGGAGGGCTCGTGACCGCGACCTGTGAGCGCTCCCGGGAGGTCGTGCGCTACCAGTTCGGGAGGCTCGTGGGGTATCTCGCTCTGGGGGCCTTCGGCTATGCCCTCGGATCGACGCTGGACTTCCGGTCCTCCCACCCCCTGGTCTCGCTGGTGCCCGCGGTCCTGATCGGCGCCCTCTTTGTCTTCTGGGGCGTGCAGAGTTTCCGCGGGAAGAGGGCCGAGGTACCGCTTCCCCGGGCGCTCGGCGATCTCTACGGAAAGCTCTGGAAGATCCTGGTCCGCGGGAATCGGAGTTTCTCGAGGGCCTTCTTCACGGGGCTCATCTCCATCTTCCTTCCCTGCGGGCTCCTCTATGGGATCGTCCTCAGCGCGGCGGCCTTCGGCGAGCTGGCATCCGTGTTCCTGTCGATCACTTTCTTCTGGCTCGGCACTCTCCCGAGCATGGTCGCGGCACCGGCCGTGGTGCAGAAGGTGATCCGGCCCCTGAAGCTCCGCCTCCCGAAGACCTTCGCCGTCGTCCTCGTCTCCGCGGGGCTTCTGACCATCGCCGCGAGGGTCGAGAGCACGTACCGGGGATCGGTGACCCGGGCCGGGAGCGAGGTTGGGAAGCACCGGTGCCACTGAAAAAAAAAGGGCCCGAAGTTCGGAGATCTTCGGGCCCCTCATATCAAGTTAAGTAGCCGAGCCTTAGTTAGCTAGGCTGCCGCCTTGCTTGTACTCGTTGATCTTCCCTTCGATGGTCCCCATGTTCTCGCGGAGGAGGTTCGCCATCTGCGGGTACTTGGTGGAGATGTTATCGAGGAGCTTGGCCAGAGCGACCGTGGCGATGCCACCGGCGATCTGTCTCACAGCCGGGTTCGAGGCCAGTCGCTTGATCTGCTCGAGGAGTTCCTGCCGGTCGAAGCCGGAGCGGCCGAAGCTTGAGCCGGAGTTCATCCCGGAATCCATCCCGGAGTTCATTCGGGAGTTCATCCCCGAGTCCATCCCGGAGTAGGAAGCCGTCGAAGCAGAGTTCGATCCGGAGAAGGTGTCGAAGTTCCGGGCCTGGGTTGACTTCCGAGCGGAACTAGTTTTTTTATTCGTGGCTTTAGGCATTTTATCCTCCTGGATGTGGCTTAGTGGTGTCTCGAGGCGACGTCGTCTTTGATCTTCATCCGGTTCCCGAGGCCCGAGAGTCGGGATTCGACTTCGTCGAGGCTTCCGCGGAAGAACTCGGCGAACCGTGGGTAGAAGCTCATGGCGCGCTTGCCGATCGGGAAGAGGGCCGCGAGGGCTGCGCCGCCGACGATGTATCTCGTCACCGGCTTCTCCCAGATGCGGAGGGAGAGTCTACCGTAGTCCCGGAAGAGCATCCGATAGTCGCGGTTGATCTTCTCCTGCGTCTTCACGATGTTCGGAGTGGACTTGGTTCGCTGAAGTGTTTTTCTCACATTTTTCTTAGTCATATTCTTCTCCTTAGTAGAAGTTGTTACCTGGCTATATGCTAGCAAGTAAATCCGGAATTCAATCCAAAGGCTTCCTAAATCAAACTGATGTTTTTTTGTCTTGAAATGAAGCGAAAAAGTGTACTGTTTGAGAGGTTTGGCATATGACAGGTGGGCAGGAAATCCTTTAGAAGGAATTTAGAAATGAAAGCTACTGTTTTATTATCCGTCCTCCTTATCCTCTCCTCGTGCGCGTTCTTCCGGACGCAGACAGGGCCCAGGGCGCTCCCCGGGTCCCTCGAGGAAGCGGTGGACTCATCGGACCGCGCGGAAGAAAACTCAGACCGAGACGAGTACCAGCATCCGCTCGAGACTTTAAAATTCTTCGGCGTGACGCCAGAGATGACGGTGGTGGAAATCTCTCCCGGCGCCGGGTACTACACCGAGATCCTCGCGCCCTACCTCGCCAAGCAGGGGCAGTACGTGATGGCCATCCCGAGGCTCCCGTCGAATCCCCCGCAGATCCTGCTCGACAACGAGGCCAAGATCCAGAACATCCTCCTCCGGCATCCGGACGTGCAGCACCAGGCGAAGATCATTCCCTTCGAGCCCATCGACTCCCGGAACCGGATCAAGCCGGCCTCCGCGGACCTGGTGATCTCCATCAGCAGCGTTCACAACTGGGTCGCCCAGAACTCAGTTCCAATGGCGTTTAAATTCTTCCATGACATCCTGAAGCCCGGGGGGATCCTCGGGATCGTCCAGCACCGGGTGGCGGCGGGGAAGAAGAATTTTCCAAAGAGCGGGTACCTGACGGAGAGCGAAGTTATAGCCATGGCGAAGAAAGGTGGATTTAGGCTCGCCGCGAAGTCCGAGGTCAACGCGAATCCGAAGGACACCGCCGATTATCCGGAGGGCGTCTGGACACTGCCGCCGTTCTACCGGCTCGGCGAGGTAGACCGGGACAAGTACGAGGACATCGGGGAGAGTGACAGAATGACACTGAAGTTCGTGAAAGTCCCTCGGAGGCGGTAAGACGATGTAACGTTCTAAACCGAAGTTTCTAAGCTACCATGGTCGGCATCATCACTAAAGACCTGGAGTTTTATGAAAAGCCGGACGTTCATCATCGCAGTTCTCTCTCTCTTCGCCTCGGTCTCGTTTGCCGCTTTCTCGGAGGCGCCCCCGGCCTTCACCTATAAGGACGGCAAGGCAGTCTTCGTAGATTTTAGCCACGCGGAGTACGAACTCCACTTCGACAATCACAGTAAGACGGTGAGTGTCGAGTCGACCATCGACTTCGAAGTTCATGAGGCGGGGTTCCCCGTGTTCGACCTCGTACCCGAGCCGACCGACCTGACCCTGGACGGGGTACCGGTGGAGCAGGCCCTAAGCCTGGACCCGGATGCGCAGACCTCCTTCCGGATTCTCCAAAGTAAGGTCCCGGTCGGACGGCACCAGCTCAAGCTGAAACACGGACTCACCACCAACGTCGTCTGGAGCGACCTCGGCGTGGCCTCGGCCTTCTGGCTCTCGGATCTAAACGACCGGAGCTACCTCGAGCAGTACGTCCCGTCCAACCTGGAGTTCGACCAGTACTCCAAGAAGGTGACGGTGAACCTCATCGGCCTCGAGGGTCTTGCCCACACCCTCAAGGCCAATGGCACCGTGACGAAGCTCAGCGAAGAGAAGCTCGAGGTCACGTACCCCGCCAAGTACACGAGCTCCTCGGTCTTCTTCCACTTGTTCCCCGAGAAGAGCATCACCAGTAACGTGAGCTTCTACTACCCGTCCATCGATGGCCGGAAGATCCCGGTGGACATCTACACCACCGTGGCCATCGACCCGTTCGTCGTCCTAACCAAAGGCATCCTCGCCGAGCTCGAAGCCGACTACGGCCCGTTCCCCCATGACCAGCTCCTCGTCTACGGAGTTTCCCTGGTGAAGGGCGGGATGGAGTACTCGGGGGCGACCTCCACCGGACTGCTCTCCCTGGGCCACGAGCTCTTCCACTCCTACAACGCCAGAGGGGTGATGCCCGCCAACGGGAACTCCGGCTGGATGGACGAAGGCCTCTCTCGCTGGAGAGACAACCTCTACCGCCAGCTCCCGGGGATCGCCCATCCGTCGGCGAAGCTCGCCGGGCATTCCGTCTGGAGACGGAGCACGGACAGTAACTCCTACGCGCAGGGATCCGCCTTCCTCTCCCTCGTCTCGCACAAGATGAACGAGCGGGGGCTGCACCTCAAGACCTTCCTGAAAGAGTACTTCCAGCGGAACATGTTCAGGACCGTGACCACCGAAGTCTTCGAGAGGGACCTTGCCCAGTTCTCCGGGATGGACTTCTCGGAGGACTTCTCTCGCTACATCTACGGCCGCTCCACCCCGTCCCGAACGAAGGCGGTGAGGGTCGAGGCGGATCCGCACCATCCGCGGTACACGAAGAAGGAACTCCTCGAGCTGACGATGCCACGGGGACGGCGCTAGCTTCTAGGACTTGGCGAGTTTTTTCACCAGGAAATCCAGGAAGGTCCGCACCCGGAGAGACATGAGCCTCCGGGTCGGGACCACGGCGTAGAGGTTCTTAAACGATTCGAGCTGGTGGTTCGCCAGGAGCTGCACGAGCTTCCCCGACTCGAGGTGGGCCTTCACGTCCCAGTGGGAGCGGATCGCAATCCCCGAACCCTGGAGAGCGAGTTCGGTGAGGTAGAGCCCGCTCTCACACAGGATCATCCGGTTCTTGTTCAACCGCGAGAGCGGAAATCCCGTTTTGATGAAGCGGCAGTTCTCGTAGACCCGGAGGGTGAGGATCGGGTGGGCGAGGAGGTCCTCGGGCCTCCGGATCTCCCTGGTCAAGGTCTTCAGGTACTTCGGAGAAGCGCACACCACCAGGTTGTTCTCCAGGAGCTTGGTGAAGACGAAGTCCGCCCCCGTCGGCCCCTGGACCCGGACCGCGAGGTCCAGCTGGTTGTCGATGAGGTCGAGGATCTCATCGGTGGAGTTGAACTCGAACCGGATCCCCGGGTGGAGCTTCATGAACTCCACCAGGACGGGGGCGATGAGTTTGTGGGCCACGGATGTGACACAGGTCATCCGGATGGTCCCGGAGATGGAGTGGTTCTTCTGGAACTTTTCTTCCAGGGAAGTGAGGTCGGAGAGCATGGTCTCCACCTGCGGCAGCAGCGCTTCGCCGTCTTTCGTGAGTCTGACCTTTCGGGTCGAGCGGTGGAAGAGCCGCACTCCTAAGTCATCTTCTAACCGGGTGATTCGCTTACTGAGGAGCGACGTCCCCACGCTGAGCTTCTTCGCTGCGGAGGTGAAGCTCGCGTCCTTCGCCACGTGGTAGAAGGACTCCCAGGTCGAAATATCTCTGATTTTCATTGTTTCCTCAAAAGACAAAATCTTTGTCCAAGTCTGTATATTGTTTCCACCGAATTTGACAAGTATAAGTGTTGGCATTCCATTCACAAGAGGGGTTGTATGAATGCTGTAAAGTTTCTACTGGTTTTCTGTCTCATGCTCACGCGGGGGTACGCCCACGAGTACCTGGAGGCGAACACGCACACCGCGGTCTACGCCAAGGCGGCCGAGCTCGGCGCGAAGTACGGGGCCCGGGACGTGCTCCTCGTCCTCGACATCGACAACACGCTGCTGAGGGCTCGGCAGCCTTTGGGGTCGGACCAGTGGTTCGAGTGGCAGGCCGAGGCGCTCAAGACCAATTCCACCGAAGCCCTCTTCAAATCCTTCGACGAGCTCCTCGAGGCTCAGGCCGACTTCTTCCAGCTCAGCCGGATGTCCCTCACCGAGCCGAACCTCCCGCAGCTCATCCAGGGCCTCAAGAGCAAGGGGCATCCCATCGTGCTCCTGACGTCCCGGAGCCCGGGGCTCCGGAGCGTGACCGAGCGGGAGCTCATCCGGAACAGGCTCTGGTTCGCGGATAGCTCCTTCCTCCCCGGGGTTCCGTTCGAGATCCTCGAGCCGCCGTTCAAGGCGAACGTGAGCTTCATGAACGGGATATTCATGACCGCCGGCCACCACAAGGGCGAGGCCCTGGCCTTCCTCCTGAAGAAGTCGCGCAAGAGCTTCAAAGCCATCGTCTTCGCCGACGACCACGAACGGCACACGAAGCGGGTGTACGAGACCTTCTCCCCCCAGGCCGCGACGGAGGTGGTGACCTTCCGCTACTCGAAAGAAGATCCGGTGGTGGAGAGCTTCAAGCGGGGCCCGAAGGCGCAGGTCAACGCCGAGGCCCGGGAGATCATGAGCAGCTACCTGAAAGTTTTCCGGAGGTAGATGAGGTAACGGATAGCTCGGGTATTTCACCCGGGCTATTTTTATTCTGAAGATTAGTAAAGCTCCGCGCTCCAACGGGTTGAAGACCACTCGCACCTACTTCAGGGGTCATTTTTTAAGTACCATTAATTCTGAGAAACACTGACTCTTTTAAGAGGAGATTCGTATGCTGTGGAAGAACCGGAGAATGAGTGGGAACGTCCTCGACCAACGCCGCATGGGAGCGGGGAGCATGGGCATCGGGGGGCTGATCCTCGGGGCCGTCGTGGTCTACCTCTCCGGCGGGAATCCGATGGACTACCTGGTGCAGAATTCGGTCAACGTCCAGAGGCAGGAAGTGTCTCCCCAGAGCGAGGAGCAGAAGAACTTCGTCGCCGTGGTCCTGGCGGACACCGAGGACGTGTGGAACGAGATCTTCCGGCGGAACAACCTCCGCTACGAGGAACCGAAGCTCGTCCTCTTCAGCCAGATGACGAGGTCGGCGTGCGGAAGTGCTAGCAGCGCCGTCGGGCCCTTCTACTGTCCCGGGGACAAGCAGGTGTACCTGGATCTGAGCTTCTTCCGGCAGCTCTCGAACTCCCTCGGAGCGCAGGGAGACTTCGCCTC
>SXUH01000112.1 GCA_005791855.1 Bdellovibrionales bacterium | reverse complement strand
CGGTGATGGTCTGCCCGGCGACGGTCCGGGAGGTCGCCCCGGGCAGGCCCAGGGCGCGGATCCGGCAGGAGCCGTACTCGGTGAAGTAGAGGATCTGGTCGGCGGTGTCGAGGAAGAGGCCCCAGGGCTGGTTCACGCGGGTGGCCCCCGCGATGGTGGTGCCGGGGAAGGCGGTGAGGTTGGTGGTTCCGTTCACGGACGTGTTCCCGCCTCCCACACCGGCCAGGACGTAGGCGACCCAGTTGTTGTAGTCCGTGTTCGAGATGTCGATGTACTTGATCACGTGGCGGGCCTGGTTGGTCACGTAGAGGCGCCGGTTGGTGTTGTCGATGGCGATGTCCACGGGGTTCAGGCACTCGTGGTTGATGGCCAGGGTCCCCTGGGTGTTGAGGGCCCCGAGGCCGCAGACGACGTTGGCCCGGCCACTGCTGTTGACCCGGACCACCCGGCTGTTGGTGTAGTCCGCGATGTAGAGCGCACTGTCCCGGGTGTCCCAGGCCAGACCCCCGCCCCAGGAACCGAAGTTCAGCGCGAAGGTGTTGGCGAAGACCCCGTTGCCGCCGGCGCCGGCGATCCCGGTGCCCGCGACGACCTTGAGCGTGTAGGCCGGCACGCTACTCCCGAAGAGGGTCACGGGAGTGGCGAGCTTGTTGTAGTACCAGACGACGTTCGAGGCGTGGTCGGAGAAGAACCAGTTCCCGTTCCCGTCCTGGGTCATCCAGGCCGGCGTCACCCGGACCTTGTTGGCCTCGCTGACGAGGTTCAGGCCGCTGCCGAGGCCCGGCAGGCCCGCGAGGGTGCAGATCTCCCCGGGGTCGAGGTTGTTACAAGCGTCGCTGAAGTAGTTCGCCCGGACCACGAAGCTCCGGGTGGCGAACTCTCCGTGGGCGTCGGTCACCTTGAGCTCGAAGAGGTTCTCGCCGAGGAAGGCCTGACCCGGGGAGAAGAGAGAAGAGAAGACGCCCGTGGCGGTCGGCAGGGACATGCTGGAGAGGCCACAGCTACTGGCCGCACCGCTGCCGTTGGGCACGCAGGCCAGGGCTCCCTTGGTCATGGTGACGACGAAGGTGTCCTGCTGGTCCTCGATGCTCGCGGTGATCGGGAGGATGTTGTTGAGGTTGACGAGCTTCTCCGCGCTCGGCGAGGAGCTCACGACGGTGGGCTTCATGTTCTTGTAGATCGCCCAGCTCCGGGACACGGGCGTGCCGGGGTCGTGGGTCGAGGTCGAGTCCGTGAGGAAGACCTCGAGCGTGTGGTCTCCGATGGTCATGCCCGCGGCCGGCAGGAGGTAGCTACTGGTGGCGACGTTGCTCTCCGTCTTCACGGTCGCGCCGTCGAGCTTCCAGACGAAGGTCAGCGCTCCGACGCCGGCCCCGGCGACGTTGAAGGTCTTGCTCACGTCGGTGCTCAGGTAGGTCAGGCTGTTGGAGGCCGGGAAGTAGCTCGTGATGTTCTCGATGGCCGGGTTGTTCACGTAGAACGACCAGGTGACGGTGGTGGTCTCGGACCCGTCGCTGACCTTGAGGGAGAGGCCGTGGGGACCCGCTCGGGTGCAGTCGGGGGTGTAGGCCAGCTGCGCGGTGGCCGCGGTGTTGCTCACGACGGTGAAGGGGGTTGTTCCTCCGACCACCGCGGAGTCGAGCTCCCAGGTCTTGGTCATGGCGTCCCCGTCGACGTCACCGAGGTTCGCGCTGAAGGTCAGGGTGTCGACGTTGCAGTTGAGGACGCTCCCGAGGAGCGCCGGGGTCGAAGAGAGGATGGCCGGCGGAGTGTTCTTCCGGATGGAGAAGACGTGCTCGTCGCTGGAGACGGCGTTGCTCGCCTTGACCGTCAGGGAGTGGGTTCCGGGGCCAAGGCTCGATCCCTGGAGGATGAGGTAGGGCGCGGCTCCGGTCTGGAGCACGGTGGAGGCGCCGCTCTTGAACTCGTAGGTGACGGCGCCCGCGCTCTCGTTCACGGAGACGGCGAAGGTGGTCTGGGAGGTCCCGGTCATCACCACCGGGGAGGTCACCGGGATGAAGGACTGGATCTCCACCGGCTCCACCGTGACGGAGTCGTCGACGGGCTCCGGGGTGTTCTCCAGCGACTCGAAGGCCTTCTTCCCGCTACCGTTGCAGGCGGCGAGGAGGAAGAGCAGGGCGAGGGTGGAGATGTTCATAAGCGTTCCTAGATTTTAAACACGATCCCGACCAGGAGGTCCAGCTCCGTGGCCGTGGAGTCGCTCGAGCCGGCGAGGTTGATGTAGCGGCCCTCGGCCTTGAGGTTGATCTTCCGGTCGACGTAGCGCTCGACCCCGGCCGCGAGGCCGAACCCGGCGTAGGAGTTCTTGATGGACTGGAACTGCCGCTGGTAGAAGCCCAGGCCCACGTAGGGTTTGTACCGTTCGTAGGCCCGGGCCTCGACGGCGTCGCTCCGGTAGACCTCGTCGGTGCTCGCGGTGAACGGGTAGTAGTTCGCGCCGAGGTCGACGCCGTACCCGAGGTCCGAGCCGGAGAAGTCGGCGAGGACGAGGGTGTAGCCGATGCTGAACTCGAGCTGCGGGAGCACGGGCCTCAGGTACCCGGCCCGGAGGACCGAAGGGTTACTGATGGCCGCCGTCTCCCCGCTCGCCTTCGCGTTGATGCTGAAGTACCCGGCCGAGAGTTCGATCTTCGAATCCTCCGCCGCGGCGAGGGCCGGCGACAGGAGGAGGAGCAGGCTAAGCTGACTTAGTTTCGGCATCACCGGTACTCCCCTTCCCCTTCAGCGACAGGCCAAGGTCGATGGCCTCGAAGTCCTTCGGGAAGCGCTCGAGGGCTTCCCGCGCGATGGTCCTCCGCCACTGCTCCTGCTCCTCCGCCCCCGCGCCGCTGGCGTCAAGCCGCTTGAGGTGGGAGGAGAAGACGACCTTCTTCTTCTCGTCGAGGCAGTCGCTGATTTGCTTGAAGTAGGTCCGGGAGGAGTTCATGAGCACGAGGGCCCACTTCTCCACCGGGTAGAGGTTCACCAGGGCCGCGAGGTTCTCCGGCTTGAGCTCGAAGACCTTGTAGAACGGGGGCCTCACCTGGTGGATGAAGGACTCGGGCTTGAGGGTCTCGTAGATGTCCCGCTCGCTTTCGATCGAGGCGGTCCCGAGGTAGGTGAGGATCTCGCGGTCCCGCTTGTAGTTGTCGAGCATCTTGGCTTCGAAGGCCGGGAGGAAGCCGAGGGCCTTCCGCTGGTAGTCGCTGATGACCTTGGCGTCGAGGACGACGTTCCGGGGTCCGTTCTCGAGGACCTTCCCCCAGGCCCCGGGGAAGGCCTTCTTGGCGAGGCCCAGGGACACGGACTTCGGCAGGAGGTCGAGGAGGAGGAAGGCGTGGTCCTGGTCCACGGCCTTCAGAAAAGCGAGGGCCTTGTCCCCCAGGCGCCAGACCTGGATCAGGAGGTCCTCGAGCTCCCGCGAACCGGAGAGGAAGCTCCGCTCCCGGGAGATCTTGTAGAGGAGCTCGAGGCAGGACTGGTCGATCCTCCCGGGGGAGGCGAAGGCCTCGAGCCACTTCTCGTTGTTCCCGGTGCGGAGGAGGATGTGCTGCCAGTCCTGCGGGACCTCGCAGATCAGCGCCCCGAGCCGGGCGGGGTCGCGCTGGCAGAGGCCATCGAGACAAATGACGTCGTTGAGGGTCGGGAACGTCTTACTCTGGGCGATCTGGTTGAGCTTGAGGTGGACGATGTCCGTGGTCTTCAGCGGATCGTGGAAGGTCACGTCTCCGGCGATGTCGTGGACCTTCGAACCCTTGGGCCTCGCGTCCTCCGACGCCGGAGGTCCCTTCATCCCGGAGGGGCCGGCGGCGACGGTGGCCGGGGCTTCGGTCGGCTTCAGGTTCCGGAAGCTCCAGCGGACCATGAGGCCCACCACCAGGGCCGCGGCGAGGAGGCCTCCGATGAGGTAGGAGACGTAGGGCGGGAGGGGCTCGGCGATGGCCTGGAACTTCTTCTCGACCTTGATCTCATCCCGGTACGGGAGCAGGCGCAGGTAGATGGGAAGCTCCTGCTTGAGGTCCGAGACCTTCTGGTCGGTGAAGCTCTGCGGGATGGAGAGCTCCACCACGACCTTCACCACGCGGTTGCGGAGGTAGGAGAGCGGCGTCGTCGGGTCGTCCCACTCGTCGACGAACTCCTCGGCGTCGGCCTCGAAGTACGGCAGCTGCTCGGTCTTCTTCTCCTGCGGGGCCTGGCGCCGCAGGGGCTCGACGTGGACCTTGATGAAGAACGGCTCCCCGGGGTGCCGGCGGCCGAAGTAGAGCGACGCCTCTTCCGTGAGCTTCTCCTCGAGCTCGACCACCCGCGGGTGCTTCACCGGTGCGGTCTGGGCCAGGGCCCCGAAGCTCAGGAGGACGAGGAGGAGGGTGGAAACGATTCTCATAGCCAGCTCTCTTTTTGCGGTGTGATCACCATGACGACGGTTCTGGATATCTGGTCGACTTCTTTCTGGGTGAGCTTCTCGACTTCGGCGAAGACCTTCTCCACGGCCCGCATCTCCCCTGCTCCGGCGATCTCCATGCGGTCCAGCGGGATCCCCGCTCTCTGGAGCACGCGCATGGCGGAGATCGAGCGGAGGGCGGAGAGCTCGAGGTTGTCGTGGTAGCGGTGGAGGTTGCGCACGACCTTCCGCTGGTCGGTGAAGCCCTTGACGGAGAGCTGGTAGTTCCCGACGAAGGGCAGGTACTTCTGGGTGAAGCCCTCGAGCACCTTCACGCCCTCGGCCCGGACGACCTCGCTCCCCGACTCGAAGAACGAGAACTTCCCGAAAGTGATGATGACCTTGTCGCCGATACTGTGGACCTTGATGTCCAGGTCCCGGAGGTCCGGGGGCGAGGTCTTCCCCGCCCGCCGGCTGCCCTCGGGCGCCTTGAGCGCGGCGAGGCCGTCCATGGTGAAGGCGAGGTAGTCGTTGAGCTTCCGGGACTTCTCCTCCTTGGGGTCGGTGGTGAAGAAGATCACGAAGAAGCTCAGGAGGAGCGTGATCATGTCCCCGTAGGAGATGGCCCAGGACCCTTCGGCCTCGGCCTCCTCGAGGTGGTAGCTCTCCTTGGTGAGGAAGCTCATGCGGCTTCCTCGGAGAGGAGCTCACCGAAGTTCATCGCCAGCTTCTCCGACCCCGAGAGGAAGGAGTTGAGGTTCTCCTGGACCTCGATCGGGTTGGCGTTCTCCAGGATGAGGACGATGGAGTTGAGCGACATCTCGGCCTTGAGCTGGTCCCGCTTGAGCTCTTCCTGGAGCCACTCGCCGAGCGGGTTCAGGACGAGGTTCGAGATGAGGATCCCGTAGAAGGTCGCGACGAGGGCCACGGCCATCCGGATCCCGGTTTCCTTCGTGTCGATCCCGGAGGAGATCCCCCGCATGAGGTGGATGAGACCGAGGACCGTCCCGGCCAGCCCGAAGGCCGGCGGGTACTTGGCGTTGCGCCTGAGCCAGGAGGAGACGGCGTTGATCCGGCCGGCGTAGATCTCGAAGCGCCGGGAGAGGAGCTCGAGGGTCTTCTCCCGGTTGAACCCGAGGCCCAGGAGTTCGAGGCCATCGGCGAGGAGCTGGGCTTCGATGGTCTTCGGCTCCGGGGCCGCCCGGGAGTTGATGACCTTGAGGCAGAGCTCGGAGTGCTTCCTGAGGGACGTCGCCGGGAGGAAGAACTTCCGCAGGAACTTCTCCGCCAGGAGGCGGAAGGGGGCGGCCGGGAAGTTCACGAGCATGACCGCGGCGGTCCCGAGGATCACCACGAAGAACGCGACGAAGTCCCAGTACTCGCGGATGTCCTGGTGCAGGTGCTGGCTCGCGAGCCAGAAGCCGACGGTGGAGATGAAGAGGCCAATGAGGTAGATCATAGCTTGTTCCTAGTTGTTCGCCTGCTCGAGCCGGTCCAGGACCTGTCTCGTCTCGAGGTTCTCGGGGTTGATCTCGAGGGACCGCTTGTAGTACCGGGCAGCCTCCCGGAAGTCTTTTCTGAGGTAGCTGATGTTCCCGAGGAGGTCGTAGCTCACGCTCACGTACGGGTAGTCGGTCACGAGCCCCTGGAGGAGCCGGTCGGCGTCGTCGTACTTCTTCCCGGAGATGAGGCCACTGGCCGTGATGAGATTCTTCGCGAGCCGCTCCTGCCTGTTCCGCAGGTCCACGCCCTTCGAGTCTTCGACCTTCGGCTGGAGCTTGAGGTTGAAGTCGTAGTTCTGCTGGTCCTTCCCGAGGCCCAGGAAGATCGACTGCTTCTCGAAGCCCTCCTTCTCGATCACGAAGGAAACCATGGACGAGCCCGCCGGGACGACCTCCGCCTTCTCCAGCACCAACGGCGCCGTCCCGAGCTTCACCGTTTCCCCGGAGGCGCTCACGGAGCTCACCGTCGCTCCGGCCGGGGAGCTGTTGAAGGAAAGGTTTCCCCGGCTACTGCACGCGCTGGCAAGTAAGAGGAAGGCTAGGGTATATGTCTGATGCATGAACTCTCCGCGCATTAAAGGAGGCTTAATATATTTATTATACGCGGGATAAAGTTTGAGTGTAGGTGGAAGCAATTGCCGGAAAAGACAAAAGAGGAGGTTCCCCTCCTCTATTTGCGAGCTCGAAAGCCGAGTGATCGAGTTTGGTTTTACTTCATCGCTCTCTCGGGATGATAGTATCTCTGCTCTTCCCCATCCACCGATGAGATCGATCTCTCATTGTGATAAGAAGCGCAGCTTACCATCAGACCAAGGACGAAGAAGAGAGAAAGTGTCTTTACCATACAGGCCTCCAGACGGTGTTTTTCACATGCCCACCTGATCGGTCTTATCGGCAAAATAGTTAGGAAATTATTGCTCATTTCGCGAATCGCAGCAAAATCTGGCAGTTGACCTTAGATCTCCACTCCGTCCACCGGGGGCTCGACGGGGATCCGGCCCTTGTCGTCCACCGTCTTCTTCTTCGCGGCGGCCTTCACCAGGGGGAAGCTCACCAGGATCTTCTCGCCCTTCTGGTCGATCTTCACTCTCGAGGCGTCGCAGTCGTCGGGAACCGGGAAGCTGTTGGAGAAGCTCGAGAGAGCCGAGCCGCTCGCGGTCTTCCGCTCCTCCAGGCCCTTGATGGTGATCTGGCCCTGGGAGACGTTGATGTCGAGCTTCTGCTGCGGGCTCTGGGGTGTCAGGGTCATGGTCCGCGAGTCGGCGTCCTCGCTCCACTCCATCTTGAAGCTCGTCCGGCCCGCGCGCTCCGCGGAGGACTCGAAGCCCGAGAAGGATTCGGAGAGGGACTCCTGCATGAACTTCTCCATGTCCCGGAAGAAGGCGTCGTCGTCGCTCGCGCTGAAGCCCTTCAGGATCTGCTCCCGCATGCGCTGGTGGAGCTCTTCCCGCAGCTTCAGCCGCTGCTCGAGCGCGGTGAGGGCCGGATCCTGGGTGGCCTTCTTCTGTCCGAAGCTCGAGACGGCCCAGACGAGAACCATGAGAATTATACCGAGGGTGACGTACATTCTTTTCATGTCATTAACTATGGTGAGGGATCTTCCTTAGTCAAGGGTAGCAGCTTTTTTAATGCTTTCAAACATCCGGTCTAACCCATCGATAAACAGTGCGGGGCCGGGCTGGAGGAAGATGGCAGGTGGGAGCTCCCAAATAAATTTTTTTTGGACCGCCGGGACGGTTCCGTACCCTGGTCGCTTATCAAAAGACTCAAGCTTCACTGGCTTTCCGCACCAGCACCCGAAGATGATCTCCGGCATCCTTGCCACGACCTCCTCGTCCACCACCGCCCGGTCCTTCGCCAGGGCCCCGGAGCGGTCTCTGAAAACGTTCTCTCCGCCGCAGGCCTCGAT
>SXUH01000111.1 GCA_005791855.1 Bdellovibrionales bacterium | reverse complement strand
GGCTCGTGGCGTAGAAGAGCTCCATCTCGTGGATGAACTCTTCGGTGAACATCGGCGTGAAGATCTTCTTCCCGAGGAGGTGCACGAGGAAGGGCCTGAGGCCTCCCTTCTCCGCGAGCTTCCCGTCGAGGTAGCCCATGAAGCGAGCACCGTAGGTGTAGGCCATGGTGTCGGTCTTCCTCGTGTAGTACGGGTTCGAGGCCATGCGCGAGCTGCCGCTGAAGGTGGTGAGTCGGGTGAAGCCCTTGTCTCTCCAGCTCGCCAGGGCTTCGTCGATCCAGCCCGCGTTTCCGTTAGCCGGGGCCCAGCCGCGGGCGTAGTAGGAATGGAAGAGTTCGTGGCTCAGGGAACCGAGGTTGGTCACCGTGGCGCCCGCGTACTCCATCCCGCCGAGGCCCATGTCGGAGAGGTCGGCGTTGTAGATGGTCACCGCCTCGTGCGGGAACGCGCCGAAGTCTCCTTCGAGGTTGGCGAGGATCCGGAGGGTCTGGGCCTTCCACGTCTCGAGGGAGGCGGCACCGTTGGCTTCCTTGGCGACGTAGATCGTCACCGGCAGCGTGCGGCCATTCTTCGACTGGTACGGGAAGTTGACGACGTCCACCGATCCCACCGGCGTCGTGTGGAAGTAGAGAGAGTTCACGGTGTAGTAGTCGGGGAACTCGATCCGCGCGCGGTTCTCCTTCAGGACGGAGACCCGGCCGTTGGCGAAGATGTGCTGCTTCTGCGTGAGGCCCCGGAAGGTGACGTCGAAGTACATCTTGATCCGGTCGTACTCGAGGTTGCACGGGATGTAGCGCTCGAGGTAGAAGCGGTCCTCGAGGTCGGTGACCCAGAAGGCACTCTTCACTCCGCCCGCCTCGTAGCGCACGAGCTGGCGGAGCGGGGCCGTCACCTCCAGCGCGTACCGGCCCGGGGCGAGGCTCTTGCCGGCCACGCGGATCCTGGTGGCCGTATCCGGAGTGGTGAGCTCGAAGGATGAGACCTCCTGGCCATTGACCTTCACCGAGAGCGGCTTCTCCACCAGGTCGAAGACCGGGAAGCCTTCCTCCACCACGTCCATCACGAAGTTCGCTCGCACCGCCGCTCCCTTCTGGGCCACGTCGTAGACGATGGTGTAGACCACTTCCTTGAAGTCGACGAAGGCGGCCACACCCTTCTCCCACTTGAAGGACTTCGGCCTGTGGGTGACGTCGTTGCTTGCGAAGGCAGTGGAGAGGAGAAGGAGGGCGAGGAGGATGAGTTTCATATGATTCCTTTTTAAGAAATCATCCATCCCTCCGGCCATGTCTGCCAATCATTATTTCCTTACATCTGATCTGCGACGGGCCAAGGCCTAGTGCAGGCTGCGGTTAAGGAAATGGATCAACCGCTGACTCAGATCACCGGCGACAGTGGGGACCTCGTTGTCCAGTTCGTGCAAAGCTCCGGTGCCCTGGTAGTCGATGAGCTCGAAGTGGGCCGCGTTCTTCTCCACCACCTCTCGGGTCTTCTTCCGGTGCACGTAGGTGTCCGTGTCGTCGGAGAGGAACACCAGGCCCCGGACCTTCGGATCGATGCCCCAGGACTGGGCCCTGAGGGCCGTGGAGAAGAGGTTCAGGGCGAACGCCGGAACCTCCAGCGGTGACTTGGGCCTGATCCCCTCGCGGCGAGGATTCTCCTCGTCGGCGAAGCGATTGCGCGTGAGCGATCGCTCGGTGATCTCGAGGAGCTTGCAGTCGTTCTTCCTCCTCACGCACAGGATCGGATGCTTGAGGAATGGGATGAGGTTTGTTTCTCCCACCATCGTCTTCGGGGCGATCCCCGGAGCGATGAGGATGACGGCGTCGGTCTTCTCGGGGTAGCGGTAAGCGTACCGGTAGGCCGCAAGGCCTCCGGTGGACCAGCCGAGGAGGACCTTCTTCCTTCCCTCCGGGACGTACTTCTCCCAGACGATGTCCGCGAGTTCCCCGATGGCCTCGATCGTAGTACGGTTCATGGATCCGCCGGACCCGCCCTGCCCGGCGTAGTCGAAGGCGATGACGGCGTACCCCGCCCGGTTGAGCTTCTCGAACAGGGGGTCGTGGTTGAGCATGGAATCGCCGAGGCCCTCGAGGTAGAGGACGTGGCCCTTGGCCTCCCTCCCCGCCCGTTTGATCCCCGAGCGGATGGCGGCTCCTCTGAAAGTGATGTCGGTGTTCACTTCCCAGCTATCAGCGAGGACGGACATGGAAACAAGCAAGCAGGCTCCTAGGAATAATAGGGTCTTCATACGTATCCGGTTGAGGCTTAGATTTTAGATTAAGTCGTAGTAGATTTCGTTGCGGTTGTAAAAAGGTAGTATGGGGGGAGAAAACTTTGCTAAAAAAACGATCATTTTTGGCTCCGGCGTTTGCACCGGAGCCAAAAATTTTATTTAGTTGATCGGTCCGACTTCGGTGCACTGAGACTGGTCGTCTTCAGCGTAGACTTCTACCAGTCGGTTCCCCGTTGAATCGAGGAGCCGGAACATGATGGTTCCGTTACAGTCTGCGGCGAGGAGGCGGCAGGTGACGGTGTTCGTGCTCCGGTTAGTATCGATGTCCGGGTAGATGAAGCCGGTGAGCGTCTCGCCGGTTGCCGTTGTGAGCGTGAGGTTTCTCTTCCCGAGGTACCACCAGCTCGGCTTCTTCTTCACGATGGTGTTCACCACGGCGGTCATGTTCGGAGCTTCGCTCTTGAGCACGGTGGAGATCAGCTCCTTGATGCACGCGTCTTTGTCCGTACCGTTCACGGTCACTTCGTAGGAAGCTGGGGTTTTGGCGAAGGCGCCGAAGCTAAGGGCGAGGGTGAGAAGCATTAAAACTTTCATAGAGGTCTCCTTTTTATGTCGGAGGAACATAGCACCGTTTTAATGACAGAAGTGTTAAGAATTGGTGTGGGTGGCAAGTTCCTGATTTGAGAGGAGAGAATCCTGTAAATTCTACCAAGAAACGACGATCTTCCCTCGCGCGCGACCGAGCTCCAGGTAGGAAAGCGCTTCATCCGCCTTCGAGAAGGGATAGATCCGATCGACGACAGGCCTGAGCTTGCCTTGATCTAGGAGAGCGCCCAGCTCCTCCAGCTCCTCCCCGCTCGGCCGCATGAATAGGAAGTGGTACCCGAGGCCTCTTCTCCGACACCGGCGCCGGAGCCGGTCGCTCAGGAAGAAAGCCCCGAGCTTTACCAGAGGGCCGAGGCCCTCCTCGGCCGCGAACTCGGGCGTGGGAGGGCCAACGATGGAAACGATCACTCCCCCGGGCCCTAGGACTTCGAGGCTCTTCCTCTGGGTTTCGCCGCCCATGGTGTCGAAGACGAGGTCGAAGTCTCTGAGGGTCTGGGAGAAATCTTCTTTCGTGTAATCGATCACCTGATCGGCCCCGAGCCCCTGCACGAACTGCAGATTCCTGCCACTGGTGTTGGTCGCCACGTAAGCCCCCACGTGCTTGGCAATCTGGATGGCGATGGAACCGACCCCGCCGGAGCCCGCGGGGATGAAGACCTTCTTCCCGGCCGAGAGCTTCCCCACGGTCAGGAGGGCCTGCCAGGACGTGAGCCCCACCAGGGGGATGGACGCCGCTTCTTCGAAGGAGAGCGTGCGCGGCTTGCGCGCAACCGAGGACGCCCGCACCGTCACGTACTCCGCCAGCGTTCCGATCTTGTGCTTGTCCACCCGGCAGTAGACCTCGTCGCCGGCGGTGAAGCCCGTGACGTCCTTCCCCGTGGCCTCGACGGTCCCGGCGCAGTCGTTTCCGAGGATCAGGGGGAGCGGGTAGTTGATGATCCGCCGGAGGCCCCCTTCCTTGATCTTGAAGTCCACCGGATTCAGACTGGCGGCCTTGATCTTGATCAGAACCTCGTCAGCTTCCGGCACGGGCCTGGCCAGCTCCAGCAGCTCGAGTTTAGAATTCTTTCCGTAGTTCTTAATGGCCCAGGCCTTCATGCCAAAAGCGTAGCACCGGAGCCGGGCCCTGTACACCGCGGAGTCAGATCTCCAGGATCTCGTTCCAGTTGGTGGTGAACCTGCGGGACTTGTAGTCCGAGCGGAGCTTCCAGCTCTGGTTGATCCCGCAGGCCGCGCTCTTCACCGTGAGGGGCCCGAACCGCTGGTTGATCAGGTCCACCACCCCGCTGAGCCGCTCGTTGTCCGCCGTGTCCGGGTTGAAGAGGTCCAGCTGGGACTCGTTCTTCGGGACGATCTGGTTCAGGATCACCCCGCCCTTCTTGTAGGCGAAGCCCGGCCGGTAGATGTGCTCCAGCACCCCGTGGGCGGCCTTGATCATCTTCACCGTATCGGAGGTGCCGCTCATGAACTGGTGGGTGCCCACGCCGTAGTACTGCTCGACCTCCTTGAAGCTGTTGGTGTGGATGAACACCGTCAGGCTCGAGCACACGCTCTCCTGGAAGCGGATCTTCTCGGCCACCTTGGTGCAGAAGGTGGCGACGGCTTCCCTGAGGTCGCTCTTGTCGTAGACGTCGCTGCCGAAGCTCCGGGTGTTGGCGATGTTCTTCTTGTCCTGGACGTCCTCCATGGGAAGGCAGCTCACGCCCCGGAGCTCCTCCTGCACCTCCCGGCCGGTCTTGGTGAGGAGCTTCTGGATGAGGTTCTCGTTCTTGTAGACCTTGAAGTCGTAGGCGGTGGTGATCCCCAGCATCTGGAGCTTGCGCGCCGACGCGGATCCGATGCCCCAGATGTCTCGCACCGGGAACTTCCGCAGGACCTCGTCGATCTGCTTCTCCTGGGTCATGAGCCACACCCCGGAGTTCTTCTTGGCCATCTTGTTGGCGATCTTCGAGAGCACCTTGGTGGTGGAGATCCCCACCCCCACCGGGATCCCCGTCTGGCAGAGGAGGTCCTTGCGGATCTTCCTGCCGTACTCGAAGAGGTCGTAGTTGTCGAAGCCCTCGAGCGAGAGGAAGGCTTCGTCCACCGAGTAGACCTCGAGCTCCGGGGTGTAGCCCGCGAGGATCTTCATCACCCGCTTGGACATGTCGTCGTAGAGCGTGTAGTTGGAGGAGAACACCGCCACGTTGTACTCCCGGATCCGGTCCTTGATCTTGAAGAACGGCTCGCACATCTGGCCGAAGCCCACGGCCTTGGCCTCCTTGGTGAAGGCGATGGCGCAGCCGTCGTTGTTGGAGAGGACGATGGTGGGCCTGTTGCGGGCCTCGGGGTGGAACACCCGTTCGCAGGAGCAGTAGAACGAGTTGCAGTCAACCAGGCCATAGAGCTTCATCGCTCCACCCCCACTCGCCGGCGGCGGAACTGGGTGTCGATCACGCCCCAGATGTAGTCGTCCGCCGACTCGATGTCTCCCAGCGGTTTGTTGAACGGAAGGAGGTAGTCCCGGCCCTCGCGCCGGGAGTAGACGCCGAGGACGAAGGTGTTCGAGACCACCGCCACCACCAGGTCTCCGCGCCGGGGGGTGAGGGAGCGGTCGACGAGCAGCAGGTCCCCTCTCTGGAGGTTCAGGAACTTCGACTCGGACTTCACCCGGATGAAGAACATGGCCGGAGGATTGGTGAGGAACTTCTTATCCAGCGAGAGGACATCCTCCGCGTACTCAGCGCACGGACTTTGAAAACCTGTCATCTCCTGAATTTCTGGCACAGACCCTCCTGGGAAGCATGGGACCCACTATACGTACATTTTCCGTATTTTCAATATTAATTCAAGAGGCGAAAATTGCCGTCGGTATTTTTCAGAGGAGAAAACCCAGGAATCAAGGACATAAGTTCCATCAAGCTTTTTTATTTACGTAAAACTTACGGATAGCGCAAAATGTCTAAAAGCTGAACACAGGCTAAAAATTTCTGTTGAAGTCGGGGGATTCTGTCACCTGTACGGTCAAGGCAAAGTGTCACCTAGCCAGTTTTTAGGTATCGATAGTTTCGTTCTAACTTGGTTACGGTTATGCTTCTTCCCATGATATCAAAGCTGCGACTGCCATCAAGATGGGTATTTATGTTCACTAGTCGATGGTGGAGGTTGAGCTTGTCTTCAATCTGGTAATGGT
>SXUH01000110.1 GCA_005791855.1 Bdellovibrionales bacterium | reverse complement strand
GCGAGCTTCACGATGATCACCCGAAGGTCCTGGGCCATGGCCACGACCATCTTCCGGAAGTTCTCGGCCTGGGACTCTTCATTCGTCTTGAACTTGATCTTCGAGATCTTCGTGCACCCGACGACGATCTGGGCGACGTTCTGGCCGAAGAGGCGCGAGATCTCCTCCGGGGAGACGTCGCAGTCCTCGACGACGTCGTGGAGGAGGCCCGCCATGATCGAGTCCAGGTCCATCTTGAGCTTCACCAGCGTCGCGGAGACGTTGAGCGGATGGATGATGTACGGTTCCCCGGAGGAGCGCTTCACCCCGGAGTGCATCCGCTCGGCGAACTCGTAGCACCGGCGCAGGATCGTGAGGTCCGTCTCCGGGAGCAGGACCTCCGCGCGCTTGACGAGCTCCTCGATGGTGAGGTTGGCTTCGTGGGAAAAATCGATCCGTTCTGCGAACATTCCTATGTGAGTATCCTCTGTACGATGTCTCTTAGTTTTCCGTAGGCCCCGTCGACGTCGTCGTTGAGCACGAGGTGGTCGTAGTCGTTCTTCCGCGCGAGCTCCTTGCGGGCGTTGGCGACGCGCTCGCGGATGACGGCGTCGCTGTCCGTCGCCCGGGTCCGGAGGCGCTTCTCCAGCTCCTCGAGGGACGGCGGTTCGATGTAGATCACCTTCGCCGCGGCTCCGTAGACCTTCTTCATCGCGTCCGCCCCCTGGACGTCCAGGTCGAAGAGCATCTTCCGGCCCTGCCGGAGGCCCTCGTCGACGAACCTCCGGGAGGTCCCGTAGTAGTTCGAATGGACCTGCGCCCACTCGATGAACTGCCCGGCGTCGATCTGCCGTTTAAACTCGTCCACGCCGATGAAGTGGTAGTCCTTCCCGTCCACTTCCCCGGCCCGGCGGGGCCTGGTGGTGCAGGAGACGGACCACTCGAGATCCGGGATCTCGGTCTTCAGCCGGGCGAGGAGGGTGGACTTCCCCGTCCCCGAGGGAGCGCAAATGACGATCATTCTTCCGGACATCTCTCATTCCAAATTAAGGGCCTGTTCTCGTATCTTCTCTAATTGTACTTTCATCTCCACCACATTCGATGAGATTTCTGGGTGGGCAGATTTTGATCCCATGGTGTTCGTCTCCCGACCGAGCTCCTGCAGGAGGAAGTCGATCTGCCGGCCGATCTCCCCGGAGGATCTCAGGACGCCGGTGAGCTTCTGCAGATGGATCTTCGCCCGGTTGATCTCCTCGTCGATCTCGAGCTTCTCCAGGTAGTAGATCACTTCCTGGAGGAAGCGGGACTCGTCGACCTTCACGTCCCTGAGCTTTTCGTTCAACTTCTGGTTGAGCTTGTCCCGCATGAGCTCCGGGTACTCGCCCTTGAGCCGCTCGACCTTCGAGAGGCAGTCCTGGTAGATCCCGAGGTGCTCGAGGAGCTTCTCGACGAGCTTCTTCCCTTCCAGGGCCCGGGAGTCCCTCAGGGCCCGGATCGCGGCTTCGAAGGAGGAGACCACCAGGGGCTCGAGCTCCCGTTCCTTCTGCTCGGTCTCGTCCCGGTAGAAGTCCGCCCGCAGGAAGTCCGTCGGCGCGACGGCGTAGGGAACCTTCTGGGCGTCGAAGAGGGGCTTCATGAGCGCGAGGAACGCCTCCACCTTCGCGGGGTCGACCTGGAACTCGGCCACGGCCTTGTCGCTGCGCTTGTAGCTGATGCTCACGTCGAAGCTCCCGCGCCGGAACTGGGCCTCGAGGCGCGACCGCAGGTCGAGCTCGAGGGGGTTGAAGAGCGGACTCATCCGGAACTTGAAGTCCTTGAACCGGTTGTTCACGGTCTTGATCTCGGTGGTGATGGTGAGGTTCGGACCGGCGGCTTCGCCCTTCCCGAACCCCGTCATGGAGTAGACGCTCATTCCGGCTTCCCCTGGTCCGCCTGGTCGAGGGTCAGGGTGAGGTTGCCCATCTGGCGGAACTTCTCGAACCGGTTCTGCATGACCAGGTCGAGGTCCTTGCTCTGGAGCGCCTTCAGGTTCGTCGTGATCGCCTCCTTCACCTTGGCGATGGCTTCGGCTGGATAGCGGTGAGCTCCCCCGGCCGGCTCCTTGATGATCCCGTCGATGACCTTGAGCTCGAGGGCCTTGTTCGGAGAGAGCTGGAGGGAGTTCGCGGCGGTCTCGGCCATCTTCGGATCGGACCAGAGGATCGAGGCGCAGGACTCGGGGGAGATCACCGAGTAGACCGAGTACTCCATCATGAAGACCTTGTCGGCCACGGCGATGCCGAGGGCCCCGCCGGAGCCGCCCTCCCCGATCACCACGGAGATGATGGGGGACTTGACGTTGAACATCTCCTCGAGGTTCTCGGCGATGGCCAGGGCCTGGCCCCGCTCCTCGGCGCCGATCCCGGGGTACGCCCCCGGGGTGTCCACGAAGGTGACGACGGGGATGGAGAACTGGGAGGCGAGCTGCATGACCCGGAGGGCTTTCCGGTAGCCCTCGGGGTTCGGCATCCCGAAGTTGCGCTTGATCTTCTCCTGGGTCTTTCGGCCCTTCTCGATGCCGATGACGGCGACCTTCTGGCCGTCGATGTAGCCGAAGCCCGTGACCATGCACTGGTCGTCGGAGAACCTCCGGTCGCCGTGGATCTCGTGGAAGTCGGTGACGATCTTTTCAATGTAGTCGATGGAGTGGGGCCTCTGGGGGTGCCGGGAGAGCTGCGTGCGCTCCCAGGGACTGAGGTTCTTGTAGATCTCCTCGAGCATGGTGTTGACCTTGGCCTGGAGGGCTTCGATCTCGTGGGAGATGTCGATGTTCTTGTGAGAGGTCTGCCGCAGTTCCCGGATCTGGTTTTCTAACTCAGAAACCGGTCTTTCAAATTCCAGGGTAAAATCCATCCGAACTCCAAAGAAGCTAGTGATAAAAGTGAATGATTTGAGAGCTAAATTACCCCTTTTGAGAGCAAAAAGCATCCTTTTCCTCCCAAAACTTAGTCTAACTATCTAAAATCTTGATAAAAATATAGCCCGTGACTCTGCGCTTCTAATCGATTCCGACCAAAATGCTCTCGAACTGAAGTATTCTCGAGAAACGACCGAAATGTACCTTGATGAACTTTCTACTAAAACTCGAGGCCGTGATTAACCAGTTCCTGCTGAAGCTCGGGAGGAAGATCCATTCGATGATCCCGGCGGGCTTCTTCACCTTCCTGGTGAAGCTAAGAGACTGGTTCGTCAAGGCCTTCCAGCTGGGGAAGATGGTCATCAGGAACGCCAAGCCGTTCACCGCCCGGCTGCTCGCCCGGCGAACCGACGTCGCCGACTGGCTCTCCGAGTACTACAAGCTCGCGCAGAGTAAGTACCAGGGGAACAAGGGCTCGGCCCTGAAGAACTTGAAGGCCGTGGCGATGGTTCCGTTCGTGATGCTCTCCCGCTGGCTCAGCGGCCTCTCGGCCCTCCAGTCGCTCCTCCTCCTCACCTTCTCCGCGGCGTCGATCCTCGCCGTCATCGGCGTCACGAGCTCGGGCCAGAAGATCGCGAGCCACCACGCGACCCGCGAGCCCGCCAGCATCGAAGAGGACCCCGAGTACGACCGGCCCGGGTACTACAAGGAAGAGCTCCGGCACTTCACCATCACCAACTTCCGGCTCCCGGTGTACCTCTCGGAGCTCGGCGAACTGCGGTCCATCGACATCGACTTCACGGCGACCATGTCCAACCGGAGGAGCCGCGTGTTCCTCGAGAAGCAGGAGTTCCAGCTCCGGGACCACCTGATCCTCTACGTCGAGCCGATGGTGGCGTCCTTCCCCCTCGAGGAGGAGGGCAAGGAGATCATCCGCCACAAGATCAAGGAAGAGATCACCGAGTACCTCCGCTCCCAGGGCCAGGAGGGCGAAGTCCTGAAGCTCAAGCTCACCTACATCCTCGCCAACTAGGTCTTCACCAGGAGGGACTTCACCGTCTTCTCCGTGAGCCGGAGCTTCCGCGCCGTGAGGGCGACGTTACCACTGCAGATGGAGAGGGCCCGCTTCACGTACTCGATCTTGCAGTCTTCCATGGAGACGAGCTCGGCCGGCGCGCGGAGGCTCGTGAGGTCCGAGCTCTGGAGCAGGAGCTCCTCGTCCAGGTGGTCGAAGTCCAGGCGCGTGGAGCGGGAGAGGACGAGCTTCTTCTCCAGGTGTCCGAAGAGCTGCCGGAGGTTCCCGGGCCAGGCCAGGGACTCGTAGAATTCGGTGAGCCGACGGGTGAAGCTCACCCCCTTCTCGAGCGCGAAGTACTGGCAGGCGTCCTTGATCTTCTTCGGGTCGTTCCGGAGCGAGGGCAGTTCGATGGTGTGGCCCGACTTCAGGCGGAAGTAGAAGTCCCGGCGGAAGAGGCCCTGGGTCACGAGCGGCTCCAGGGGCCTCCCCGCGGCGAGGACGAACCTCGTCCGGATCAGCGTCTCCTTCACCTCCCCCACGCGCCGGAACTTCTTACTGTCCATGAAGGTGAGGAGCTTGGTCTGCACCTCCAGGGGCAGGGAGTCGACCTCATCGAGGAAGAGGGTCCCGTTCTGCGCTTCCTCGAAGGCGCCGAGCTTCTCGCTCACGGCCCCGGTGAAG
>SXUH01000109.1 GCA_005791855.1 Bdellovibrionales bacterium | reverse complement strand
GAAAATTAGATGGTCTTATGAATTGGCAGGGAAGATTGTTTTGCTATGCTCCGAGATGTAGAATTTTTGTTCTAGGTTTTTGATCCTTTCCGCCTTTTTTCTGATATGTAGTGGGCATGTCAGATTCAAGAGTAACTCTTTCGAACCTCCTGCGTGACTCTCAGGAAGTCATCCTGGGACAGTGGAAATCCAAGGTCGATGCGTCTCTCATCTCCGAACGCCAGCTCGCAGATTTTATCCTCGGACTCGCCAACGTCTCCGAAGGAAAGAGCTCTGGCCCCATCGACTCCTCCGGCATCCGGAATCCGCTCGGTGTCGTGAAGAATCTTCGGCGCGTGCTCTGGGAGGTCTTCGGTGAGAAGTTGGCAGCGGCCCCCGACGTCTTCTTCGCCCTGAACGAAGCTCTGGACCTCTGGCTCGTGCGCGCGAAGTCGATGACGGAGCTCACGCGCAAGGAACAGCAGCTCCGGTTGGTGATGGACGCGGTTCCGGCCCTCATCAGCTACCTCGACGGCGACCGCCGTTACTAGACCGTCAACTCCGAATACGAGAGGTGGTTCCCGGTGAAGCGGGAAGACCTCGTCGGGAAGTCTGTCAGGGAGTTCGTGGGAGAAGCCGCCTACCAGCGGGCGAAGCCCTGGCTCGACCGGGCCTTCGCCGGCGAACGAGTCTCCTTCGAACAGGAGGCGCCGTACCCGACCGGGACCCGGCACATCCACGTCGACTACATCCCCGACAAGGATCCGCATGACGGGAAAGTCCTCGGCGTCATCACCCTCGTCTCGGACATCTCGGAGCGGGTCCGCATCGAAAAGGTGCAGAAGGACGCCCAGGAGTACCTCGAGGAATTCTTCCGGCAAGCTCCCATGCCCATCGGGATGCTCGAGGGTCCGAAGCACCGGTACCTGGTGGCGAACAAGGCCTTCGAAGAGATGGTCGGAAGGAAGGTCGTCGGGAAAGAAGTCCTCGAAGTCTTTTCCGAGGAAGAAGCCGGTGGTTTCGTCGAGCTCCTCGATGACGTCTACCGGACGGGACGGCCCCGCACCGCTAAGGAGATCAGACTCCCGCTTCCGGATGAGCACGGGAACCTGGTCGAGCAGTACCTCAACATCAGCTACCACCCGTTCCGCAAACCGACCGGCGAGGTCCGCGGGGTCCTCGCCCTCCACCAGCTCGTGACCGATGAGGTCCGTGCGAGGAAGGTCCTCGAGGAGAGCGAAGCCAAGATCCAGGAGATCGCGAGCGCCATGCCTCAGATCGTCTGGACCGCAAGGCCCGACGGCCACGTCGACTGGTTCAATGACAGGTACTACGAGTTCACCGGGAAGTCCCGAGACAGTCACTGGGACGACGACACCTCCCCGGTGCATCCGGAGGACAGGGACGTCATCGCGAAGACCTGGGCCACGGCCCGCGAAAAGGAGATCCCCTACGAGGTGGAGCACCGGTTCCGGTCCGCGGTCACGGGAGAGTACCGGTGGTTCATCGCCCGGGGGCTCCCCATCAAGGACTCGGACGGCCGGATCAGCAAATGGATCGGGACCAACACCGAGATCCACGAACAGAAGCTCCTCCAGATCCGACTCGAAGAAGAGACCATGCTCCGGGAGCGCTTCGTGGCGGCCCTCTCCCACGACCTCCGCACTCCGCTGACGGCGGCCAAGCTCAGCTCCCAGCTCATCGTCCGCAAGGCACACGATGGGAAGATCGAGGAGCTCTCGAAGAAGGTGAGCAATAACCTCACCCGGATGGAAGACATGATCTCCGATCTCCTGGACGCGGGCCGGGTGCGGGCCGGGGAGCCGATCCCCCTGAACCTCGATGTCTGCGACCTCGAGCTCGTCCTGGGTCCCGTCGAGGCATCTCTGAAGGAGATCTACGGAAACCGGATCCGGTTTGTTCCCGCTTCCGAGCCGGTGATCGGCTGCTGGGACAAGCGGCAGATTCAACGGGCGGTGGAGAACCTCGTGAACAACGCGGCCAAGTACGGCACCCCGGACAGTCCCATCAAGATCAGCTTCTCCCAGACGGCGGCCTTCGCCAAGATCTGCGTGCACAACCGGGGCGCCCCGATCCCCGAGGTCGAGCAGAAGAACCTCTTCGACCTCTACCGCCGGTCAGAGTCCGCTCGGCAGGGGGGCCAGAAAGGCTGGGGGATCGGGCTCACCCTCGTCGCCGCCATCGCCAAAGCTCACCGAGGCCAGGTGGAGCTCGTGAGCACCGAGGCGGCGGGGACGACCTTCTGTTTGAAGCTACCGATGAGCTAGCTCCGGTGTCCAAGCTTTGTGAAAGCTACCGTGAGGAAATGCAGCTAGCAACCTCGGCCCTTCCCACCTAAGATAGCCAGAAAGCAGGTCACCATGGATCAAATCTTCGAGCAGCAGAAGCTCCTCACCCAGCACCCGGTCTACGAGACCCTCACGGACCGGAAGGCCCTCCAGCGGTTCATGCGCTACCACGTCTTCGCCGTCTGGGACTTCATGAGCCTCCTGAAGGCCCTCCAGCGAGAGCTCACCTGCGTCCAGGTTCCCTGGAGGCCCTCGAAGTACCCGGCCGGAGTGGTCCGCCTGATCAACCAGATCGTCCTCGGCGAAGAGAGCGACCTGGATCTGGACGGCAGGCCCGGGTCCCACTTCGAACTCTACCTCCGGGCGATGGAAGAGGTGGGGGCCTCGACGGCGGAGATCCGGGACTTCGTCTCGACGCTGGACCTCGCGCGAGTGCCGCCGGGGGCCCGGGAGTTCGTTGGCCATAACCTCAACCTCGCACTCCACGGGAGCGCGGTCGAGGTCGCCGCGAGTTTCTTCTTCGGCCGGGAGAAGCTCATCCCTCAGATGTTCGAGAGGATCGTCTCCGTGCTCCGGGCAGAAGAGCTGGAAGCTCCGACGTTCCTCTACTACCTCGAGCGGCACATCGAAGTCGACGCCGAGGACCACGGACCCTTGGCGCTCAAGTGCCTCGAGGAGCTCACGGGCAACGACGACGGTCTCCGACGGCTCGCCGAGCGGGCCGGGGTCGAAGCCCTTCGCCAGCGGCGGAGGCTTTGGGACCGGGTCGCCGAGACGGAACCCGGTACCTAGGACTCTAGCGGGTGGACGGGATCACCATCTGCCGGCGAGGCACGCTTCGATCTGGCTACTGGAGAGATTGTTGCACGCGCGGACTTCCGCGGCACTCCTCACCCGGCCGCTGAGGCAGGTCTGGATGTAGCTCGAGGAGAGGTCGTTGCAGGCCCGGATGACCTCCGGGCCCTTCCCTCCGCGGAGGCAGGTGACGATGTAGCTCGAGGAGAGGTCGTTGCAGGCGCTGATCGCCGCCGCCGACGTGTGCCGGCTGGCGAGGCACTCCTGGATGTAGCTGCTCGAAAGGTTGTTACAGGCCTGGATCACCTGCGGGTCCTTGCGGCCACCCTGGAGGCAGGAGACGATGTAGGAGGAGGAGAGGTTGTTGCAGGCCTGGACCTGGGCCGCAGAGGAGACGCGGCCCTCGAGGCAGGCCTCGATGTAGCTCGAGGAGAGGTTGTTACACGCCCGGATCGTCTCGGCAGTCTTCCGCGGTCCCCGGAGGCAGGTGAGGATGTAGCTCGAGGAGAGGTCGTTGCAGGCGTTGATCGACTCCGCGGAAGCCTGGCCACCGGTGAGGCAGGCCTCGACGTAGCTCGAGGAGAGGTTGTTACAAGCTCGGATGGCGTCCTCGCGGCCGTTCCTCTGGGCGAAGGCCGTGAGGGAAGAGAGGAGGAGGGCAGCGGTGAGGATGGTTCGGAGCATGTTTAGTTCCTTATGATGGGGCCTTCGATCACTTATATCCTAGAACGACCGTCGCCCGGGACTGGGGTGAAAACTTTACACTGGTCCGGGGCTCCGGAGGTGAACCGGTGTCTCACCAGGTCCCAAGGACGTCGCAGCGATCCGCTCGCACCGGAGTTCGGAAGAGGGTAGGGTCGGTGATGACTCCCGGAGCCTGGTTCTTGAACTCCAGGGCACCCTGGCCCCGACTGGTTTCGAAGGTCACTCGGAAGGTCCGAGAGGACTGAAGGTAGAGGACCGAAGCTAGGAGGTGGGCGCGGGACTTCGATCCGAACAACGTCCCCCAGGTCACGACGAGGTAGCGGACCTGGCCGGTGTCCCCGGGGTTCCGTTGGGCAAACCGCAGCCGGTATCGGATCGAATTGTCTCCGTTCTCTAGGACCACGCAGCCGAGGTCCTTCACGGACTTCGTGACGTCCAGGGCGGGCTCCTGGGCTACGGCGGTCTCGGTGCCCGCGAGAGTTGCGACGGCGAGGGCGACGATGGATGCGAGAATCTTCCAGTTCATGTGGGCTCCTTTCGTGGTGACTCCGACGCTACCCGATCACCCCGGCTCCGGGAAGGAACTGGCAAAACTTTTACGTGGAAGATAAGGAACCACACTTTGCAGCGACCCCGGTTGCGAGGCGGGCTCCCGCTGGATTAGAAAGCTGTCCCATGTAGAAACCCTTCACCAAAGGACATCGTATGCTTAAGAAATTCGTCATCCTCCAGTTCGTCTCGTCTCTCTCCCTCTCGGCGCAGGCCTTCGACTGTAAGCCCCGGAGCCTCAGAGGGGTTCCGACCGCGGTGATCGAGGGGCGCTTCTTCGAACAGGACTCTTCGAACCGGGGACCTCTCCGGACGATCACGGCGGGCATCCGCCTAGCCCTCTTCGACGACCGCGGGCGAGCCGTCCTCGAGGCCAAGGGCTTCCGGCTTCCGGGACGGGCGCAGGTCACCCAGCACGCGATAGAGGCGACCTTCGGCGATCGGGATTGGACGTTCGATCTCTTTCTCTACTACACCGAAAGGGAACTGCAGCAGTCCGGCGGGGCGCTCACCAGTCACGTGGTCGACTGGCGGACCGGAGTTCGGTACTACACCGAGTGCCTCGCCCGCTAGGGTTACTTCTGCAGCGGGAAGAGGGCGATGCTCAGGTTATAGACCCTCGCCTGCTCCCCCGTCTCGAGGAGTTCGCAGAGGGACGTGGAGAAGTCTTCGATGAGCTGCTTGGCCGCGTCGAGCTTGTCGAGCGAGATCGCCATGGTCATCGAGGTGTGGCTCCGCTCCCGGATCGGATCGTTCTCGAGCGACTCGATGGCCTTCTCGAGGAACTGGCGCTGGTTCCGGCGGTGGGCGGCCGTGGACTCCTCCTTGTTCGCCGACGTCATGTGGTCCATGGTCATGACCAGGGTCTCGTCCTTTTCCTCGAGGAGGTGGAGCTGGAGGAGCCGGTCGACCGCGAGCTTCGCGTCCGGCTCGGAGATGCCGAGCTGCTCGGCGATCCATCGAGGGCTCCGCTGGAACCCCTTCTCCTGAGTCAGGACGAGGATCGCCATGTGGTACCATTCGCCGATCACGCGGTAGAGTTCGGAGTCGAGGTCCTTCGTGTCCTTCAGGGCCGCCCGGTCGACGATGGTGTTCCAGACGGGGCTCCGCCGGGTGAGGTCCCGCTTGTTCTGCGTCCTGGCGATGGAGGCGAGGAACTTCTCCCGTTCCTCGGCCGAGGCATTGAGGGCGTTGATGAGCTTGGCGGCGAGCTTCGCCGAGGGCACCTGCTGGCCCCGGATGATCCGGCTGAGGGCCGTCGCGTCCACCGAGAGGGCCCGCGCGAGGGCCCGGAGGGAATAGCTCGGGTTCGCCTTCATCCTCCGGGCGAGTTCTTTCTTCAGGTATTTTTGGTAGAACGGTTCGGCTTTACTCATGGTACCTAGTTTACTTTAAGGACTTTTCAGAAGCAATGAAACTGGGATACGGGGACCGGGTCCCCGGGAAGGTCCGTGGATCATTCCCGGGGCAGCCCGGACTAGTCTCGACAACAGCGGACCCAGACGGTCACCTCGTAGAAGGTCACCCGCGGATCGAGGAGCTCCCCCGGAGTCGGTCGCCTCGTCACGTAGGTAGAGTCCACCGTTCCCTGGCTCCAGCCTCCCTTGCCGCGGCAGAACCGCTGCGCACTCTGCTCGGCTACCTGGAAGGAACGCTGGTAGCTGGCGCCGGTGGACCTCGCCCCCTCCTCCCAGCAGGCAGCGGTCGAGCCGCCGGAGGAGAGGACGCCGAGGGCGATGAGGGTGAAGATGCGTTTTCTCATTTGATCCTCCCCGTCCTTACCGCGAACTCGGCTTGCCGAAGTTTCTGACGTGGACCCGGAAGTTACCCGGGAGGACGCCGGTGAGCTCCGAAGGACCCCGGACGACATCGGATTTGAGGAGCAGGGTTGCGCGGATCCGTTCCCGCTGCCGGTAGAAATCCATGTGGCCGTCCCGGACCGCACCGACGAAGGAGAGGTCGAGCTGGGAGACGAGGGCCGTGCCCTGTTGGTTCAGGACCCGGAGCTTCTCGACCTTATAGACGACGACGCTCGAGTCGTTGAGGAAGAAGCTCACGACCTCCCCGTAGCGGGCGAGGGAACCGATGCAGGCGCCGGTCACCGCCAGGGCTTCGGTGCGGATGGACTGGGGCCCGCAGTGGCGGTAGGTCGGGAGCGGGTCCGGGGTCGCTCCGGCGACAGTGGTGAGAAGGACTGCGGCGAGGGAAAAGATCTTCAAGTTCATAGGTCACTCCTGTTAGTTAGAGACGTCTTGCGACGTCAATTGCGGAGAACCTAACCGGGGACCGACGGCATTTGAAGGCTGTGGGAAAAGAAGTCGTGGAAGCTTATTTGCTACACCCGACTACCTGAGCGGAAGGCAAGAGAAGCGCAGGACGTCCCTGTGGTCCGGGAGGCGGAAGCTGAAGTCCAGTGTGAGGAACCACTTCCCCCGAGCGCCCTTCTTCGCGACGAAGCGAGGTCCGAAGGCCTGGCCTAGCTCGACGGCATCCCTCGAGTAGACCCAGAAGTGGTTCGCCGGTTCGTAGGAGACGCCGTGGGCGTCTACCCGGAGTCGGTGAACCGAGTACCGGAGGCCCGCGGGCTTATGAGTGGCTTCCACGAAGTTTGTGGCCCGGAGGCTCCGGAGGAGTGGCGACTGGGGAGAGGTGGGGGAGTTCATGTTCTCCGCGAGGCGTCCCAGCGCGGGGCCAGTTGCGAGGAACGAGAGGGGTCTGGTGAGGTAGTGTTTGTTGAGCCGGACCACCTTGAACTCAACCGCCGGGCCCTCGACGGACAGGACGCCCACGTTTTGCCCGTCTTCCGAACCGCAGAGCACGGACGATTCCAGAGAGGTGAACACCGGGTGCAGCGGCTCGGTGGAGAACGCCCGGGCAACCAGGCTTCGAACGAGTCTCGAGTCGGTCACCGTCCCGGAGGTCCGGAGGACGAGGTAGAGGGCTTCGTGGACGTAGAGGGCTGCCTGGTGGGTCGGGCTCATCAGCCGGAAGTACTTCTGGCTCACCTCAAGCGTGTCGGTGGCGTCGTTGTAGTTCGCGACGCCGACGAGGTAGTAGCCCTCTTCCAGGTAATCTCTCGTCGTGTCTCCCGGTGGCGTCAGGGCCCTCCCGGTGACCCACTTGACCCGGGTCTTCACGTGCTCGTAGGCGAGGGAGAGGTCCTTCCCCAGAACCGGATGGAAGAAGGTAAGCTTTTCTATGGCCCTCAGCGCCTGCTGCTCAACCGGAGCATCGGCCTGGGGGATCACGAGATTCTGCTCGGTGGCTCCCTCCCAGAGATCGAGGAGGAGGACCTCCGTCGGAGAACTCGCTTGCTCGACTTTAATCAGACCCCCGCCGCCGTGGCCACCGACGCCGGCGAACGCAGGGGAGAGGAGAGCGAGGAGCAGGGAGAGGATGGTATGTTTCATGCGGGGATTATAGACGAGCCCAGGGGCGGAGCAACCCAGTTGAAATTTTTTCATGCTCGCCGGAGCCTTCCGAGGAGCCGGGGACGGATATAAAGCAGTGCCCGGGCCGAAGCCCGGGCACTGCCCTATCACTCAACCCTACTGTTCGACGGTCTTCACCGTCGAAAAGTTCTCGTTATAGTACGGACTGCCCTGGATCTGGACCGAGACTTCGGCGCTGGCCTTGCGGTTCGGTTTCGAGAGGGCGACTCTCGGCTTGAAGCTCATCATCTGCGGACCGGTGATGAGGTAGGCGTCTGTGTAGACGTGCCGGTCAGGCCAGAGCGTGATCTTCTCGTAGTACTTCACCTGGACGACCACCCGGCCCCCGACCTTCGCGTTGAAGTCCGGCTGCTGGAGATTGACGTTGACGAACTTCCCGTCCCGGACCAGCTGGGCGACGATGGTGTTGTTCGGAGTCACGCGCTTGCGAGCTCCTTCGAGCTGGACCTTCTCCACGTCCCCGTCCATGGTGGAGGAGACGATGCGGTAGGTGTTGAAGGTGTTCGTGTAGTTGACCGTGACCGGGGCGAGGCCATCGAACATCACGGTGAGGGTCTCCTTCTCGCCGGAGAGCAGGGGAGCGTTGTACACGTTCACGTGGTAGTTCCGCGACACGGACTGGATGAACTCGCGGGAGCTCTGGGTCTCGATGACGTTCACGTCCTGGGTGCGGGTCTCGACCTTGCACAGGGTGGCGGAGAGCTCGAAGCCCATGTTCCGGCGGTTCTCCTTCTCGTAGGTCGCGGTGACGGCGGTGAAGACCGACTCGGAGATGAGGCCCTTGGTGAGGGCGTGCTTCACCATGAGGACGAACTGGTTCCAGGTCTCCGGGATCCCGTTCGATCCGGCGAAGTCGATGAACGACGTGCTGAAGACGGTCGCGGTCTGGGCGTTGATCCCCACGAGGAGGGACTTGATCATGCCGGCCCGGGCCTGGGCGGAGTTGCCGAGGTCGAAGATCCGCCGGAGCTTCCCGTTGCCCTTGCCTTCGGAGAAGGTCACGCCGTCCATCGGGGTGAAGCCGAGGCTCTTCTTATTCTTCTCGACGTTGACCTTGGTGATGTCTTCGAACTCCGCGAGGGTGATGAAGCCCTCCTCCATGACCTTCTTGAGCATGTCGGAGAACTCGGTCCAGGAGCGCGGGATCGCCGAGGTGGCGGCGAGGCGGGTGAGGTTCTTCACGATGTTCGTCGCGAGGTCGAGCCGCTCGGCCGAAGGCCTGCCGGAGCCGTAGCTCACGGTCTGGGCGAAGGTCTCGGCGCGCTTCAGGAGCGTGACGTTGAGGTTGAAGATGGATCGGAAATTGTCATTCCCGCGGCCGATGGCCCGGTCGAGGTCCACGTCGTGGCAGACGTTTTCCTGGTAGCTGTGCTGGCGGGTCACGCAGTGAGTTTCCCGGTAGTTCCGGAAAGTCTTGGTGGTGAGCACGCCGGAGAGCGTGGCGGTGCTCGGGATGTTCTGGTCGCCGCTGCGGTTGAACGCATTGGAAACGCTGTCGCCGGAGACGCCGACGTAGTCTCGGGAGAGCATGGTGCCCGGCCGGTAGCACTCGTGCTGTCTCTGGGCCAGGGCCCCGAGCGGAAGCATGGTTAGTAATAGGACTAGAGTTTTCATTTTTTACCCCTTAGTGGTTGTGTGACGGGGGGCAAGATAACTCCGAGCGGCGTTAATTTGAAGGATAATAATTAGATCATGATTATCCAGCGGTAATTATTACCCGCCTTGTGTTAGAGGTTGGCCTTGATCTTCTCCGCTAACCTTCGAAGCTTTTTTTCATGTTGCTCGAGGTGCTGCTTCAAGGCGACGGACCGGAAGGTCGACGTTGGAACCAGCCGGGGCTTATCGACTTTGGTGAAGTTATCCAGGCGGAGCTTGAAGAGGTCCTGCTCCGTTCTCTCCAGGTTGATCTTCACGTCGATCTGTTCGATGAAGCCAGCGAAGCCGTCGAGGTTCACCTTCTTGGACTTCGAATCGTAGATGAGGAGATCCCGGTCATCGGACCCGACCTTGATGTCGCTCCGGACGCTTCCTTCGTCGACGAACATGGTGACGTCGAAGAGCTTCCCCGGAAGTCCCTGGACCTCGGCTACTTCTTCCTTGTGGAGGATGTTTCCTTCGGTCCGGATCTCGGATTCGAGGAACGCGCTCACCTTGCGGATGTCACTCCCCGAGGGCCCTTGGATGGTGCACTCGGCGACGACCCCGGCGGTGAACTTGCCGCTTACCACAACGGGTTTGGAGGTGAAGGTCTGTTCTCCGCAGGTGATGGAGGCGAAGGCGGTGAAGGAGAAGAGAAGGGAGAAAGGGAGGAGGAGGCGCATGTTCTTTCCTTGGTTAGCTTTTCCTTAGGAAAGCATAGCTCGAGCGGACCTGGGAAGTGAATTTCGGTTAAGAATTCTGAACAGTCCCGACGCGCCTTGAAGGCGCGTCGGGACGAGAGGCGTCTCTATTCTACGATCTGCGCATCCTCGGAAGACTCGAGTGGAGCTTCCTGGGCCTGCTTCGTCGTTTCGGACTTGAGCTTATCCATGATCGGTTGGTCCATGTCTCCGGAGGAGGTCTGGACCGGTGTGAAGACGAGCTTCTGAGTGAGCTCCTTCGGAGACCCCTCTTTCATCGCCATGATCTGCCGACCGTATTCCATCCTGGCGTCGGTCACCGAGGTCTTCCCTTGCACGATCTGGTCCGCGAGGTTCAGGGCGAGGATGTTCGCCTCTTCCTTGTCACACCGTGCGGACATCTCCCCCTTGGTTCTCTCTAGCATGACCGACCCGTCGAAGTTCCAGAGGTCCTCGACCTTCTGGGCGTCGGTGACCTTGTAGTCGATGAAGTGCTCGAGCACATCCTTGTGGGGCATCGGGAAGCTGTGGTCGACGGTCTCCCGGTAGACGATGGAGCGCTTGAACGGCTTCACGTTGTTCCACACCAGCATGTCGGCGGTGACACCCGTCGGCGTTCCGTACTTACTTAGCATGAACGAGGTAGCGTCCTTGGCTTCCTGAGACCAGGAAGAGACGTGCTTAGTGACATCTTCCTTCGTGAACGTCGACTTGATCTCCGCGCTGGCGTTGGAGAGTAAGAACGCGCTGGCGAGGGTTCCTAAGATGAGCTTTTTCATAAAAATCCTCCTTTATTGAAGAAACTCTGAAGAAAGTCTTACGGCCCTGCGAGGAGAAGACATGGGAGGCAGCGGCGGTAGAGAGAATTTTTAAGTTTAAATAAAGCTTTAGCGTTTTACTTCCAGTGGTAGGATGGTGCAGGGCCAACACGGGAGGACCCGGTGAGTCTCGTCCTTCTCATACTTTTTTCATGCACGGCCGTGGCGCAGACCGGGACCCACGCTGGGACCCTCTACTCCCTGCAAGACGCCAACCAGACCAAGCCCATCTACAAGTTCTACCGGGAGAAGAGGGGGGCGGAGACCATCACGCGGTTCTACGACGCGAAGGGGGAGCTGGTCGTGGAAGAAAGGGCCGTCACAGACAACGGGAGCCTCCGGTCCTACTCCATCGACCAGAAACTCCTCTCGGAATTCGGATCCGCTGAGCTAAAGGACGGGCGGGTCACCTACCGCTATCGGAGACAGGGCCACGAGAAGGAAGACTCCGAGAAGTCGCAGAAGAACCTCGTCTTCGCTCCGGACCTCCTGGACTTCATAAAAAAGCACTGGAAGGCGTTCCTGGAAAGCAAAGAGCTCACCATCCGGTTCGGCGTCCTCGACCGGCTGACGTCTTACGAGTTCGAGCTTCTCCTCGAAGACACGGTCGAAGAGGGAGGGAAGAAGCTACTGAAGGTCCGGATGAAGCCGAGTAATTTCTTCGTGAACCTCGCCGTGGCGCCGATCTACCTCTACCTTGAAAAGGAAACGCAGGAGATCGTCCGGACCACCGGCACGACTCCGTTCAAGGCGAACGTCGACGGGCGGTGGGAGCAGATCGAAGCCCTTACGATCCTGGAGAACTAACATGCGACCCGCGGAAGCGACCTCAGAGATCATCTTCGTCTACGCCGCTGACAGCGGAGTGCTAAACAGCGTGCTCGACGCCGTCCATAAGATCGTTTCCCCCGGCACGTATGCCTGTGACCTCTGCGCTCTCACCTACGGCGCCTTCACGCAGAAGAAGGAGTGGCGTGAGTACCTGAGGGAGCTTCCGCTTCCGGCGCGCTTCCTCTACCGAGATCAGTTCGAGGAAGAATTCCACCGGGGGGTCGAGCTTCCGGCGATCTTTCGAAACGGCCCCCAGGGCCTCGACCTGCTCCTCGGACCATCGGCCCTTTCAGAGATCCGGAACGTCGGTGAGCTCATCCACGAACTCCGCACCTGGTTCCCGTAGATGCTCCGGGCCCTAGACGCCATCTTCCACATCGTCCACCTCACCGTCATCCTCATCAACCTGACGTTCTGGATGTCCCTCCGAACCCTGAGGATTGCCCAGGTGACCCTCGGGCTCACCCTCCTGAGCTGGGCCGGGTTCGGGGCCTGGTACGGGTTTGGCTACTGCTTCCTCACCGACTGGCACTGGCAGGTGAAGGAGAGGCTCGGAGACACGAGCGTCCCGCCGTCCTATGTGAAGCTCGTCGTGAACCGGACCTTCGGCGTTGACTCGGACCCTGCCCTGATCGACGAGGCGACCATTGCGATGCTGGTGGTGGCCCTGCTCGGATGCTTGATCCAAACCGTCAGACAATTCCTCCGGCACAGAAGGGCCGGTTGAATCAGCGATCGGATGTGCTATCCTTAGATTAGATTCATCAGGATGGCCCATGCGCAGCGGATTCTTTCTCTTCGGCCTTCTCACCCTCGCTCCGCTTGAGAGCCTCATGAGCGGTGCCGTTTCCTGTGACTCCTCCGAACCCGGGTGCTTCCCCGGCGGTCGAAGTAGCTGTACGACCCAGGCCACCTTCTGGGTCTGCAACGTTCCGTCTCCTGGCTACACTTGCACCGCGGGCTGCGGCCCTGGTCCGATCTTCCCTCCGCCGTTCTAGCTCCTAGGAAACCCTCACCGTCACCCGCAGGAAGGTCGCCGGGATCGACGTCTTCCCGCCGCGGCCCTGGTTCTGGGCTTCGAAGAGCTCTTCGAGCTCCGCCAAGAGCTGCTTCGCCTTGCCGTTCTTCTCCGCGGCTTCGAAGGCGTTCATCATGGGCCCGTAGTACTCTCGGAAGAGTCGGAGGAACTCCCGCGGCGTGCCCGGGTGGTTGAACACGTAGGTCTCTCTGCTAAAGGAGATGTCTCCCTTCGGAACTCCAGCCTTAGTGAACCGCTCGTAGACGGTTTCTTCCTTTCCCCAGGTCATCGGACTGATGAAGCCCTCCGGGGGAGCAGGGGTGTGGGCCGAGCTGACCCGGAGGACCTGCGCGACGAGGGTGGGGTCGCCGGGGATCCAGTTTCCCATGGTGATCACGCCCCCGGGCTTCGTTACTCGGACCATTTCCCGGGCAACGTCGAAGGGCTTCGGCGCGAACATGGCGCCGAAGATCGACACCACTCGGTCGAAGGTGCGATCCGGAAGATCGAGGCTACAGGCGTCGCCGTGCTGGAACTTTACATTCGGAAGGCCTGCCTCCCGTGCCCGTCGATTCCCGGCCTCCACTAAGTTCGCAGCGATGTCGACCCCGAGGACCTCCGCGCCGAGCTTCGCTTCGGGGAGGGCAGTGGTGCCGTCTCCGCAACCCAGGTCAAGGACCCTCATTCCTCTTTCTATCCCGAGAGTTTTCACGAGCTGTTCCCCGCTCTCTCGCATCGTCGCGGCCAGGCGGGTGAAGTCACCTTTCTCCCAGAGCGCGCGGTTCGGACTCATTGGTACATCCATATCTCCTCCTTGATTCGTGGTAAGGCTACTACGAAAGCACCGGGCCGCTGACCTAAGAATTATTAAT
Organism: Bdellovibrionales bacterium; assembly: GCA_005791855.1. Lineage (GTDB taxonomy): Bacteria > Bdellovibrionota > Bacteriovoracia > Bacteriovoracales > Bacteriovoracaceae > Peredibacter. Next base: position 4,023 of record SXUH01000109.1, on the reverse strand, counting down.
GCTGGAATCGAGGAGATGTGTGTCAATTTTTGAAACACTTCTTTCGGGGAAATCCTACATTTTAAATAGGAAAAACTTCCGTGATCACATATGGTGCGGCCCTTAACTCAAAACAGGAGACCCCATGAAAGCTCTCATCCTTGCCCTCGCTCTCTCAACCACCTCTGCCTTCGCTCAGCGATCCGTTTCTCTTACCTGCGACGTGCAGAACCCGTGCCTGTACTACGCGGCCAACTACCTCGGCTTCTGCATCGGAGACACCTCGCTTCGGATCAACGACCGGAGAGGCAACCAGTTCTTCAACCACCTGGTCGTCGGCAAGCAAACCGATGGCCGAAGCGGCGAAATCTTCGGGCTCGCTGCGGACATCCCGGTGAGCTTCCTCCAGGGGAACTCTGCGATCATCGGAAATGACGTGAAACAAGGGGCGATCGTGAACATGGTCCTCCAGCCCGGTGGGAGATCCTTCGCTGGAACGTTAACCATCCGAAGGAACTTCAACTTCAAGATCATCTGTCGATAGGTCTTCGTTCCTAGCTTTCTTAGCGATGTTTCAGTAGGAGATTAAAACTCTATTGAAACATCGCACCATCTCTTCATCAGCAAAAACTTCTTCTATTAAAAAATTCTTCGTGTGTTAAAATTTTTTTCATCCAAATTGTTTTTCTTTTAATCAGGAGGATTATGTCGACTTCTAAAATCGCTTTGGCTCTCATGTCCGGTCTCATCCTTACCAGCTGTGCGGGAACCAAGCACGGTGAGAAAGCACAGGCCCCGCAGTCCGCGAAGGTCGTTCAGAGAAACTACATCGTAAGAGACCGGAGCCACGAAGAGGCGCCGCAGTGGTCTTGGGACTTCATGACCTTCAACGAACAGAAAGAAAGCAGCCCGGACCGCTTCTTCGTGGGCGACTCCGGTGACGTGAACGACCGCATGGCGGGCTGCGAGTCCGCCAAGGCCAGAGCGCGCCAGGAGATCGCGCAGGAGATGGGAACCTTCATCACCTCGAAGATGTCCGAGACGGCCGAAGGGAAGGCCGTGATCAATAAGATGGAGTCAAGCGGCAACGGAGTGGACCGGAACTTCGCTTCGATCCTCTCCTCGGAAGCCAAGTCCATGCTCCCGGGCGTGCAGGTCGTCTCCACCACCTGGGAAGAGAGAGACTACTCACAGGCCGGGGGAGCGAACTCGGTCTACAACTGCAAGGTGCTCGTGAAGCTAAGTAAGAAGACCCTCGAGGAAGTGGTGAAGAACACCCTCGCCAAGGTTCTTAACAAGGAACAGACGGCCGGCAAGAGCGACCTCTTGAAATCCCTCTCGGAAGCCCCGAAGGAATTCGCCGACCGGACTCCGGCGAGCAACTAAGCACGACCCCCACTCACCACATCTCAAGAGGAGATCTATGAAAGCTAGATGGACATTATGTCTACTGTCGTTAACCCTTGTCTCATGCGCATCCAAGCAAAAGATCGCCTTCCAGGCCATCGAGCCGGCGCAGGAGCACCAGGTCGCTTCCATCCGCACCGTCGCCTTCGACACCTTTGAGAAGGACCGGATCGGCGTGAGCGGAGTGATCGAAGGCGCCCTCGGCGGGTACTCGCTCGACGGGAAGAAGCCGTACTTCCAGGTGGTCGAGCGGAAGAACCTCGCCAACATCCTCGCCGAGCAGCAGCTCTCTTCTTCCTGGGCCGTGGATCCGGAACAGCGGATCAAGGTCGGGAAGCTGGTCGGCGCTCAGGGAATCTTCAGCGGAGAAGTGGTCTCCGTGACCTCCTCCGACGCCTACCGGAACGAATCCCGCTCTCGGTGCGCCTACCACAACAAGAAGGGCGGGTGCGAGCGGTACGAAGAGTACACCGTGAGCTGCCAGGAGAAGACCTACGGGGTGAGCATCCTAGTCAAGCTCGTCGACACCGCCACCGGAAACTACGTCTTCTCCAACACCTTCACCGAATCCGAATCGTACTCGAAGTGCCCGGACGGCGGAAGCATCCCCGGCGGCAGCGAAGTCCTGAGCTCCATGCTCCGGAAGATCTCCAAGGACCTCATCGCCAAGGTCGCGCCGACGAAGTACGTCCTCGAGGTCGCGCTCCTGGATGAGATCGACGACGACAACGTGGAAACCTCCGGCAAGCAGGAGGAGCTCTTCAAGTCCGCCTTCGAGTTCGCCAAGGCCGGCCGGGTGGACAAGTCCCTCGAGCGGTTCCAGAAGTTCGGGGAGTCGGTGAGCTGGAAGAGCTACGTCGCCAACTACAACTACGCCGTCCTCCTCGAGGCCCACGGCGATCTGGCGGAGGCCGAGAAGTACTACAAGGCCGCCGACGAGATCGCCGTGAAGCCCGTGCCGGAGATCAACGACGGTGTGAAGCGGATCGCGGCGAGGCTCGAGAAGGGCCGGCAGCTCGCGAGCCAGCTCAAAGAGCGGGAGTAAGCTTGAAGTCCCTGGGCCACCTCCTCCTCCTCGTTCTGCTCGTCTCCTGTGCTTCGAAGAAGGACCGCCGGGCCCAGTACCCGCAGTGGTACCTGGAGCCGAACACCTCCGACGAGCAGTTCTTCTACGCCTCCGGGAAGGGGGCCGCGAAGGACCCGGCGATCAAGGACGCCCTCCGCGAGATCGCCGCGCAGATCAAGACGGTGGTCTCCTCGAAGTTCAAGCAGGACTCGGTGACGAGCTCCCACGCTCGGAGCAACGTGATCCGGAGCACGCTGGAGCTCGAGACCTCGAAGGTGGACCTCACGGGATACAAAGTGCTAAAGACTCATCAGACCGAAGACTTCGACTTCCTGGTCCTCGTCCAGGTGGAGAAGGCTTCGGTCCTTCAGACCTACGGAGGCCAGCGCGATCGGCTCGCGGCTTCGATCGAGCAGAAGCTCCAGGCGACCTCGGTCGGGTACCTCCGGAGCTCCCCGAAGCTCCACGCCGAACTGGAGGAGTACGAGGCGGTCCTCGCCATCCTCGGATCCCTCGGCGCACCCGTGGGCGCTGACCAGAGCAAGCTCCAGGGCTACCGGGAGCAGGCGAGGACGAAGCTCGACGGGGTCTCCTTCTCCATCCTGCTCGAGGATCCGAAGTTCCAGCAGACCGCCAACGTCCTTAAGACCGCCGTGACGGAGCAGGGGTACCGGATCTCCGAGCTGGAGGCGCCCCTCATCTTCCGGGTCGGGGGTGAGATGCTGGACCAGAAGCAGGGGAACCTCTTCCTGGTGAAGCAGAAGGTGAGCATCCGGCTCCAGGACCCGGCCGGGGAGACCTTCAGTACGAACACCGTGGAGGAGATCGGCTCCTCCACCCTGAGCTTCGAGGACGCCGCCCTGAACACCGGGGTGAGCCTCAAGGAAAAGCTCAAGAAGGTCGGGTTCCGGAAGTACGTCGGGATCGACTGAGCGTTACCTTCTTACACGGTTCTTCGAAACCCCTAGGTCGCAACCGAAAGTCGCATTAAGCTGGCGCGCCCACGAATCCCTAAGGCGCGGAGGCCCGGATGAGAAGCTTAATCGTACTTTCTTTTTTCCTCTCCACCACCGTGGCCTTGGGCCAGTCCGTCGCGGACGCCTGCCGCTGGTTCGGCTCCGAGGAGACCTGCTTCGCCTGCTTCCGGGCAAACGACGCGGCGGTGGTGGAGAGCTGTAAGTGGTACGGCTCCGACGAAACCCGCCGGGCCTGCTTCCGCGCGGACTCTAGCTCGGTCGTCGACTCCTGCCGCTGGTACGGCTCCGACGAAACCCGCAAGGTCTGCTTCGAAGCTCGCGGCAGCGACGTGGTCGACGCCTGCCGGTGGTTCGGCTCGGACGATACCCGTCAGTCGTGCTTCCGGGCCCGGAGCGGGGGAGTCGTCGAGGCTTGCAAGTGGTACGGATCCGACGAAACCCGCCAGGCGTGCTTCCGGGCCCGGAGCGAGGACGTGGTGGATGCCTGCCGCTGGTTCGGCTCCGATGACACCAGACAAGCTTGCTTCCGAGCTCGCAGCAGCGACATCGTCGAGGCCTGTAAGCAGTACGGTTCGGATGAGACGCGCCGGGCTT
>SXUH01000108.1 GCA_005791855.1 Bdellovibrionales bacterium | reverse complement strand
TGCAGAGCTTCGTCGGTACTAGAAGTAGCTACAAATCTTTTCCAATTCTTTTGCAGAGCTTCGTCGGTACTAGAAGTAGCTACAAATCTTTTCCAATTCTTTTGCAGAGCTTCGTCGGTACTAGAAGTAGCTACAAATCTGTTCCAATTCTTTTGCAGAGCTTCGTCGGCGCTAGAAATAGCTAAAAAATCTAGTCCAATATTTCTGCAGAGCTTCGTCGGCACTAGAAATAGCTACGAAATCTAGTCCAATCTTCTGCAGAGCTTCGTCGGCGCTGGAGTTAACTTCAAAATCTCGTACAAATTTTAAGCAAGGATTCGTCCGCTCCAGAAATGGCTATAAAATCAAGTCCAATTCTTCTGCAGAGCTTCGTCGGCGCGGAAGTAATCATTTCATGTAAGACTTCGCCTGGACGTCCCCAACTGCAACAGCAGAACGACATTTCCCGTCCAATGAACTTCGTCGGTCTAGAGACTCTCTCCGAAGTACCGCTGGAAGAAAGCATTCTTCACGGCGTAGGAAGCATTGATCCGGGCCTTCAGGAGGATCCGGACCACGTTCTTGCAATTGTCCCGGTCCCACTGGGACCAGTTGGATCTGGTCGCGATCCAGGTGAGCCAGAGGATGCCGATGCCGTGGGATCCGCCGTTTTCGAATTCTTCGCTGATGGTCTCGTCGCAGTTCGTGTCATCCTCTGAGACGGGGCCGATGAAGTTCTCCGGGATCGGCGGGAGGCCGTAGCGGCACTGGACGTGGCCGTAGCCCGGGAAGCCCAGGTGCCGGGCTTCGTGGATCATCTGCCCGGAGAGGCCCACGCCGGTGGGGAGGCCGTATTCGAAGTGGAAGTCCCCGAGGGTGATGACGATCTCTCTTATCCCGTTGCCGGTGACGCCGGCACGCGCGGAGGCGTTCTTGTTGCCGTCGATGAGCAGGCGATCGAACCTCGCGGCGACCCAGTTTAGCATCGACCCTGGAACGGCCTGGACCCGGCCGCCGGGGACGATGGGCTTGCTCGCGATGGAGTAGTCGTTGAAGACGGTCCGGTCCAGGACGTAGGCGGTCCGGGCCAGGGCGATGTCGATCTTCTCGTGGAGGTAGAGGCTGTTCTCATCCCGGTCGCAGGCCAGGCGCTGCAGGGGCCAGTGGGGCTTCATCTTATAGTAGTAGGACTTGGTCCAGAGGTTGCTGAGCGTGTAGCAGTTCGGTAGCCGCTGCATCTGGGCTCTCGCAGTTAGAGAAGTAAGGAGGACGCCAAGTAGAAGGAGGAGTGTTTTCATGTGCCAAGTCTACCCCACGGCGGGGTTAAAATCTCCCTCTTGTAAAAAGGAAACTCGCCGGTGTCTAAGATTTCGACAGTCCGGCCGGGCGGCTTCCTATTTTTACAGCTCGCCTTCCCTTCAGCGGGAGTCGGCCTATGATAACAGGAAACTGGCCCACCCAAGGAGCACCCATGAACTTCGGAAGCAAGATCCTAAGCCTCGCCGTCCTGGCATCCACCTCCCTCGCCGTCGCCCAGGTCCCGACGGGGGCGGACCTGAAGAAGCAGATCGAGGAGGCGTGTAACAACGCTACCCAGAAGAAGCTCAGCGAGCTGATCACCCAGGCCACGAACACTCCGTTCAAGGGCTACGGGGACGAGCGGAAGACGGAGTTCGACGCCGAAGCGATCAAGCAGCTCGTGGAGGCCGGAGCCAACGTCTGCGTCAACATGTCGAGCGATAACTCTTCCCACAACTGGGACACCCCGATCAACAGAGTCCTCAGCCGAGCTCCGTTCGCCAAGAACTCCGCCGAGGTCCTGGGGACCCTCCTCGCGAAGCTCCCGGCCCTCGACGAGAAGATCCAGAAGACCTGCTACTCGAGCGCCCTCGTGGCCGCGAGTAAGAACCACCGAGATAACTACACGAGGAACGCGGCCTTCGTCTCCGACGAGGTCTTCCAGCTCCTCCTGAGTTCGAAGATCGCTGCCGCGGACGCCGAGGTCTTCAAGGAAGGACTGAAGAGCTTCATCGGCAACGGGAACGTCGCCCGCGCGGAGGCCCTCGTCCTCGCCGGCGCCAACATCAACGACCGGTTCCGCGGCGACGAGTACAAGATCCACACCACCCTCCTCCACACCGCCGTCCAGTCCGGGAAGCTCGAGATGGTCGAGTTCGTCCTGCGGGAATCGCAGAGAACGGCGAAGCCCATGACCGTCAACCAGGGCACGGCCTTCGACGGGAAGGACGAAGAAAGAAGAGGCATCTCCAGCGACACCCTGGAGAATGAGACTCCGCTCATGGTCGCAGTGAAGCGCAAGGACCAGGCCCTCGCCGAGGCCCTGATCAGAGACCTCAAGGCCGACGTGAACGCCAAGAAGAAATACGCCACCCGGAAAGGTGAGTTCACCGGCGTCACCGCCCTCACCGTCGCCAAGAAGGACCTCGCCGCGGCCTGCGCCGACAACACCAAGACCTGCAAGGCCCAGCTCGCGCTCATCGACATGCTCGAGAGCTACGGTGCTAAAGATTGCACCAAGGATCCGTGCCCAGTCCCTGAACAATAGAAGACCCTCGCACCACACTTTCTCTCGAGAGTGTGGTGCCCTTCCCTTTCCCCACTCTTTTCCTTGAATGACGCACCTGAAATGCATCACAATTTAAGTGAGGCAGCAAAGGAAGTCTGATGAAAAGAGTCCTCCTCCTAGTCAATGCTCGAGCGCGCAGCGGATCCGACAAGTACGAAGAGATCAAGACCGCCCTCGAGGCCGCGGGCCACCGGGTCCTCGATCCGCCGGAGCTCGAGGACGCTCCGGACTTCCGCGACGTCATCCGGAAGCACAACGACGAGGCCGACCTGGTCATCGTCGGCGGCGGCGACGGAACCATCAACTGCGTCCTCCCCGCGCTCGTGGAAACGAAGCTCCCCCTGGTGGTGTTCCCCCTCGGCACGGCGAACCTCCTCGCCCGGTCGTTCAACATCAAGGCCGGGATCGCGGACCTCCTCGAGCTCCTCGACTCCGGCGAAGAGGTCCCCATCGACCTCGGCATGGTGAACGGGATCTACTTCATCAACGTCTGCGGCCTGGGCATCAGCACGGAGGTCAACCGCCGCGTCTCCTCGCGGCTCAAGAAGCTCACGGGCCCCTTCTCCTTCTGGATCACGGGCCTCAAGCTCCGGAAGCTCCTCCACCCGTTTCGGATCAAGCTCACCACCGACGACGGGACTTCCATCGTCACCCGCACCTGGCAGATCACCATCTGCAACGGGAGGAAGTACGCGGCCTGGATGACCATCGAGCCCGACGCCAACTACGACGACGGGACCCTCCGCTGCCTCAGCACGGAGGTGAAGAAGTGGTGGCAAGGGATCAAGCTCCTCCCGTACTACTTCCGGGGGAACTACCGGGACGGCCTGGACGTGAACTTCCTCACGGGCAAGAAGATCAGGCTCGAGACGCCCAAGCCCCTCCGCATCGACGTCGACGGCGACGTCCAGACCACCACCCCGGCGACCTTCGAGATCAAGCCGAAGGCGATCAAGCTAATCCTCCCTAAAACGCTTGGGGATTCCCTCCCGATCCAGGGCTAGGGCCCGGGGGTTATTCCGACGCTCATGGCTCCGCCCGACCCGATCGGAGCGGAATTCAGAAACGTTGTCGGCCGCCGCCGACGTCGGTACGATCAAGGTTTAACCTCCCGGGATGGAATCCCAAGGTCTCCCATGAATGAACATCTGCACACCGACTTCGACGTCGATCGGAGCCTCGTCCTGCTGGCCGGGAAGCAAGAGAGCGTCGACCAGAAGTTCAACCTCAAGATGAAGCTGCGGAAGATCGAGAAGCTCGCGCGCGACAACTCGATCCTGCGGGCCAAGCTCGAGGGCCTCCGCCTCCGGCTGGATGTGGAACGCCACCCGCTGCTCCTGAAGTTCTTCCAGGCCAGGCTCGACAACCTCGAACTCCTCGAGCTGCACCTGGGCCAGGTGACGCTGAAGCGAAAGGAGAAGGAGCTGATCATCCAGCTCATCATCCAGGGGGCGGCCGAGATCTGGCAGCTCGGCGAGCTCCGGGCCGCCGCGATCCTGAACCGGTACCTGGACCAGGGCTCCGAGGACGAAGAGGATGACGACGGGGCGTCCAAAGAGGCGCAGGGCCCTTTCCGAGAAGGCCCCGGGCCCAGAGGGTTCCGCGAGACGCCGGACGAGGATCACCCGGGGAAGAGCGCCGAGGCCGCGGGCGCGGGCCTCGCCCTCGAGCTGAAGTTCCTCTACCACAAGCTCGTGAAGCTCCTCCACCCGGACCGGGAGCAGGACGAGGCCAGGAAACAGGAGAAGACCCACCTGCTAAAGAAGGTCTCGGAAGCCTACCAGAACAGCGACGTCCACACGCTCCTGAGCTTCGTCGCCGACTACCTAGGCCTCGGGGAGATCGAAGGCCGGATCGGCCTCTACCTGAAGGAACTCAACAAGAAGATCAAACGGCTAAAGGACGAGAAGCTCGAGCTCACGCGCTGGGGCCCCCTCGCTCAGATCTACCGGAACGTCTACTCCCGGAACCCGGCGAAGGTCGACCTCCGGATCAGGGCCCAGCTCGAAGCGCTGAGGCTCCAGATCAAGGAAGAACGATCCTGCGCGGAGATCTACGCCGACGAGTCCTACCTCAAGACCTACCTGCGGAAGGTCTGGCCCTAGCCTCGCCCTCAGGTGTAGATCATCTTCCTGGTCATCCCGCCGTCGACGACGAAGTCCTGTCCGGTGATGAAGCCGGCGTCGTCACTGGCGAGGAAGAAGGCGAGCTTGGCGACGTCCGACGGCTTGCCCACCCGGCCCGCCGGGTGCTGGTCGTGGTCCTTGGGCCCGAGCTTTTCGTCGTCCGGGGCCGCGATCCATCCGGGGCTGATGCAGTTGACCCGGACCTGGTGGGCCTGGGTGATCGCCATGGCGTGGGTGAGAGAGACCAGGGCCCCCTTCGTGGCGGAGTAGACCTCCGTGTTCGCCTCGGACATGAGGTGCCGGGAGGTGGAGATGTTGAGGCTCGCCCCCCTCTCCCTGGCGAGCTTGGGCAGGAGGGCCTGGGCGTTGAGGAAGACGCGGGTGAGGTTCACGGCGATGCCCGCGCTCCTGTCTTCGTGGGTCTGCTGGGAGAACTTCGTC
>SXUH01000107.1 GCA_005791855.1 Bdellovibrionales bacterium | reverse complement strand
TTCGCCCATCCGGAATCCCGCTATTTCAACGTGGGAAGAATTGGCAAAGACCAGCTGGAAGACTATGCTAGGAGGAAAGACGTCTCGCTAAAGGAAATGGAGAAGTGGCTCTCGGCCAACTTGTTCTAAAGGGTATTTATGGCAAAGGTAATCGAACACATCAAGAACGCCAAGAGCACGCTCTTCTCGCTGGAGATCCTCCCGCCGAGCACCGGCGAGAGCATCCAGAAGCTCTTCGACAACGTGGCCCCGCTCATGGAGTTCAAGCCGAAGTTCATCGACGTGACCTACCACCGGGAGGAGTACGTCTTCAAGAAGATGCCCAACGGGCTCCTCGAGCAGAAGTCCATCCGGAAGAGGCCCGGGACCGTCTCGATCTGCGCGGCCCTCATGCACAAGTTCAACGTCGACACCGTTCCGCACATCATCTGCGGCGGGTTCACGAAGGAGGAGACCGAGTACGCCCTCATCGACCTCAACTTCCTCGGGATCGACAACGTCCTCGCCCTCCGCGGCGACAGCATCAAGGGACAGAAATCCTTCGAACCCACCCCCGGGGGCCACCGCTTCGCCGACGAACTCGTCTCGCAGATCCACGACATGAACCGGGGCCACTACCTCTCCGACGAGCTCCAGAATCCGACGCCGACGAAGTTCTGCATCGGGGTCGCCGGCTACCCGGAGAAGCACTTCGAGAGCCCGAACCTGAAGACGGACCTGAAGTACCTCAAGAAGAAGATCGAGAACGGCGCCGACTACATCGTCACCCAGATGTTCTTCGACAACGCCAAGTACTTCGACTACGTCGAGAAGTGCCAGGCCGAGGGGATCACCGTGCCGATCATCCCGGGGCTGAAGCCCATCACCACCAAGTCCCAGATCTTCAACCTCCCGCGGAACTTCTTCATCGACATGCCGGAGGACCTCATCGACGCCATCGAGAAGTGCCGCACCGACGACGACGTGAAGAACGTCGGGATCGAGTGGGCCATCCACCAGTCCAAGGAACTCATCGCCAACAAGGTTCCCTGCCTGCACTTCTACTCCATGGGGAAGTCGACGTCGATCCAGCACATCGCTTCGAAGCTGTTCTAGAACTCGTTTCAAGACCTCAGGTTCTAGGCGACTAGGAGTGACGACCGTTCCGGCGGCCCGGCGAGGCGTGCTAAGGCACGTCGCAGGGAGGAACGACGACGGCAACGACGAACCGGGCCGCCGGTGCGGATGAGGTTTTGAAATGAGTTCTAGCTAGCGCTTCGGGCACTGGTTACAGTCCTCATCCTTCTTCTGGGAAAGCTCCCGGAGTTCTTCCACTTTCTGGTAGAAGAAGTCCTTCACCTTCTTCCCCTGGTCGTTATCCAAGAGCCAGGCGAGCTTGGAGATCCCCGGCAAGGTTTTGACCAGGTAGTCGACCACCTCGGGCCCCGCTAGGACCTTTCTTTCGGCGGTGAGCAGGTGCACCCGCTGCAAGCAATCTTGCTTGGTTAGCTCGGGAAAGAGTTCGTAGACTTTCTCATCACGCGCTGAAACAAAATGTAAGGACTGATCTAGGTACTCCAAACCTTGTTTGAATCTTAAACACAAAGGGCACTCGGGATCGTATAGGATGAGGGGTAATTGGTAATCCATAGATTGTATAATATCATGTTTTCGAATTATTTCTAAATGCTTCACCCTACGAGGTTCGTGATGAAAAGAAGAGATTTCCTCCAGTTTCTCGGCGTCTCCGGGACGCTGGCCACCCTCCCGAAGGGTCTCCTGGCCGCTTCGCTAAAGACCGCGAAGTTTACTCTCCCGCATCCCCCGCCCTCCACCGAAGACAAGCTCCTCCTCGTCGAAGGCCTCCAACATAAGATCCTCCTGCGCTGGGGAGACAAGATCAACGCCACCCAGACCTTCGGGTACAACAACGACTACATCGCCTACCAGCCGACGGGCCAGGACCAGGGGATCCTCTGGGTGAACCACGAGTACGTGAACTCCCTCTTCATCGGAGGCCCGGCCCGCACGCGGCAGAACATCGACCGGGAGCGCCTCGAGGTCGGAGGAACGCTGGTGGAGATAAAGCGGATCGACGGCGACTGGAAGGTCCTCCCGGACTCGAAGTACAACAAGCGGATCGACGCCACCACGCCGATCCCGTTCGCCTGGCCCAAACCCATCGCGGGGAAGACCACGGCCATCGGGACCCTCGCCAACTGCGCCGGGGGCCAGACGCCGTGGGGGACGTTCCTGACCTGCGAGGAAAACTACGACATGTTCTACGGCGACCTCGATCGCCAGGGGAACAAGACCCCGAGCTGGCAGAAGTGGGAGGAGATCTACCCGCTCCCGCCGGAGCACTACGGCTGGGTGGTGGAGGTCGATCCCCTCACCGCCAAGGCGAAGAAGCTCGTTTCCCTCGGCAGGTGCATGCACGAGCGGGCGGCGGTGACGAAGGCCAAGAACGGGAAGGTCGTGGCCTACACCGGCGACGACGCCAGCAACCAGTTCCTCTACAAGTTCATCTCCGACGCCACCGACTCCCTCGAAACGGGCACGCTCTACGTGGCTGACCTCCTCAAGGGTGAGTGGATCTCCCTCAAGAGAGAGGACCACCCCGTCCTGATGGAGAAGTTCAAGGACCAGACGGAGATCCAGGTCTACGCCCGGGAAGCCGGGAAGCTCGTCGGCGCCACTCCCCTCGACCGGCCCGAGGACATCGAGTTCGATCCCCTGAGCGGGAACATGCTGGTGGCCCTCACCAATAACAAGGCGAACAAGAACTTCCACGGTTCGATCCTGAAGATCATGGAAGGCAACGACGACCCCGGGTCCCTGACCTTCAAGCACGACACCTTCGTCGCGGGCGGCGAGAAGACCGGCTTCTCCTGCCCGGACAACATGGTCTTCGATCCGAAGGGCAACCTCTGGTTCACCTCCGACATCTCCGGCCGGGAGATCGAGAAGGGTCCGTACAAGGGCTTCGGGAACAACAGCCTCTTCGTCTTCCTGCGCTCCGGGAACAACAAGGGGAAGATCATCCGCGTGGCCTCGGGGCCAAGGGACTCCGAACTCACGGGCCCGTGCTTCTCTCCGGACCACAAGACCCTCTTCCTCGCCGTCCAGCACCCGGGGGAAGAAGGGACATCCGCGACCGACCTCACCAGCCGCTGGCCCGACGGAGACATCCCGAAGCCCTGCGTGGTCACCATCGAAGGACCCCTCCTCGACCGGATCGTCGCGGGGGAGCTGTGAGAGACGAGAAGATGAAGTCGCACGTGGAGCTCCACGTGTGCAACTACGAACGTAAGGACGACGAGAACTGCATCCAGAAGGGTTCGAAGGAGCTCACGGACAAGCTAAAGAAGTGGTCCAAGGAAACCCACGGCAAGGACATCAAGATCATTCGGAGCGGCTGCCTCGGGAAGTGCTCCGAGGGCATCGCCATGGCCTGCTACCCGGAGAAGAAGTTCATCCTCGAGGCCACGCCGGACGATTCGAAGGAAATAAAGGAGCGCCTCGAGGAGGCGCTCCGGAAAGTTCTAGAGAGTTAGTAGCTTCTTCGAGCTGATGCTCTGGTTCGAGAACTTCGTGTTCTTCTGCCCTTCGAAGACGAAGTCGTACTTCCCCGGATTGAGGATGATGAAGTAGGACCCGTCCGGGTTGATCTTGTAATCCTGGACGACGGACTTGTCTCCGGCGCGGGTGATCTTGATGTTCGAGTACATCCGCGGGTTGACCCGGCCCTGGAGGCTCGGCCCCTGGAGCTTGTTCAGGAGGTGCATCCAGCCCGCGCGGTTCCGCTGGACGGTCTTGTCTCGCCACTGGCGGTAGTTGGGATGGAAGCCTTCGTTGGTGCTGTTGACCTCGATCACGTACGGGATCACCTGGTGGGCCGTGTACATCCAGTCGATGTCTCCGCCGTCGACGTTGTAGAGGAGCTCCCAGGCGGTCCCGGGTTTGTAGTTGAGCTTCTGGCCAATCTCCCGGCCGATGGTCTCAACGGCTTCCGTGGTCGGGGTCCGGTTCGGCTTACAGCCGAAGGGGTAGATCACGATCTCCGAGTACGAGTGGTAGGAGATGTTGAAGACCGGCTTGATCTGGCTCACGAGGTTCATCATCGCCTGGGTCTCCGGCTCGGAGGCTGGAGCCGGGCCGCGGTAATCCTGGCCGAAGGTCCAGGAGCTCGAGCCCTTGCAGGTGTTCCAGAACGCGGGGTAGTTTCGGTTGATGTCGACGCCGTATCCACCGCGCGTGTTCTTCCTCCACATCGGATCGGAGTTCCACATGCGGTTGTTCCCGTCGACGTTGAACATCGGCACCACCCAGATCACCGTGGAGTCGACCCACCGGGTGACCTCCGGATTGTTCCCGTAGTTGGCGGTGAGGAAGCCGATCATGTCAGTGGTGATCTCCGGAGTCATGACTTCGCGAGCGTGGTGCATGGCATTCACGAGGATCACGGGTTTCACGGCCCTTCTGGCGTCTTCGCCAGTGATCCGCACGGCCCAGATGTTCCTTCCCTCGAGGGACTTTCCGATCACCGCGAGCTTGGTGATGTTCGGGAAGCGCGCGTGGATGTCCTTCACGAACTCTTCGATCTCCTGCGGATTCTTGTACTCCAGGTCCGGGGCGAGGGCCAGGTTCTGCGGGAAGGTGTAGATGATGTCGGGCCGCTGGGTCTTGAGGAACCGGAGCCCCTTCTCGTCCATGAGCGCTTCGATCTCCCCGGTCCGGTAGTTGACACCGGTGATGTCGAACTCGTTGGCGCGGAGGAAGGTCTTCAGCGAGTCCGTGAGCTTGAACCGGACGATGAAGGTGTGGTGAGCGGTGTCGGCGAAGGCGGTCGTCGATAGGACGAGCAACAAGAGCAAAAATTTATATGCTGATGTCATAAGATCCCCTAGGTAAAAGTTCCTCCTAGGAGAACAAAATCGAAGGCCGAAGTAAACAGTTCAGAGAGGAGTAAGAGTTTTTCAGTACCGCTAGGCGGAAAGCTGGAGATCTAGCTCGAGCCGGAAGGGTGCGATCCTCTCTTCCTTGTAGCCGAGTTTAGCCATCGCATCAACCATGATGCTCATGCAGCGCGGGTCGCGGATCTTCTGGTTGTAGAGCGCGAGGCCGTCCTTCACCAGAACGTTCTTGTCGATGCCGTTGGCGTTCGCGACGATGTACTCGGAGATCAGGAAGTCGGCTTCGAGCTTCGCGCTCGGAGTGAAGCGGCCCAGGAACTTCTCCGCGCTGGAGACCAGCTTGTGGTCCACCAGCGCGAGGATGATGGCCCGGATGAACTTGGTGTGCTCGGAGCAGGAGACGGCGATGTTGTCGAAGTACCGCAGGGCCCGGTCGTGGTCCGCGTTCAGTAGGCTGTGCTTCCCGGCGACGAACATCCCCGCGCCGATGTAGTTGGTCACCTGCTGGGCGCGCTCCTCGAGCGTCTTGAAGATCTCGTAGTACATCTCCATGTCTTCGTAGTTCTTGGTCTGGATGGCGAGGCGGATGATCTGCGCCAGGCGCTCCGGGTTGGCGGGGAAGTACTTCGCGATCTTCTTCACCACCGAGTAGGCTTCCACGAGCTTCTTCTCCTTGAGGAACATGTCGTAGAGCCCCACGAGGCACTTGTAGTGGATGTTGATGTGGCCCAGGCCCGTGCTGTAGGACGTCTCCGCGCTCCCCAGGTCCCGGAGCAGGTACTCGACCTGGCCGATGTAGAACAGCGCCAGGGCCGGTTTGGTGTGGAGGTTGCAGGCGGCCTTGAACACCGGGAGCGACTCCTCGAGCTTGCCCGCGGCCATGAGCGCCTTCCCTTCTTCGATCTTCAGGACGTACTCCGACGGCTTCACCTTCGCGGCCACGGTGGCGATGAGGTTCTCCTGGATGCTCTGGATGGTGTAGGGCTTGATGATGAAGGAGTCAACGTCTTCCTCCGCGGCCTTCGCCACGGCGGACTGGGAGATGTTCGAGGTCACGAGGATGAGGCAGAGGTCCTTCCGCGTCGGTTCCTTCTCCCGGATCATCTTGAAGAGGTCGAACCCCGAGCCCCCGATGACCGCGTAGTCGGAGAGGACGATCCCGATCTTCTTCGTGGCGATGAGCTGCTCGGCTTCGTAGATGTTCCCCGTCGTGTGGATCATGTGGCGCTTGGCCCCGAGGTCGGACATGGTCTTCAGGAGCCGGTTCCGCGACCCGGGGCTCTTGTCGACGATGAGGATCTCGTTCGCGTCGAGGAATTCCTTGAAGACTGCTTTCTTGTCCATTAGTAACCTGCCGCTTTCTTCATGAACGTGTTGATGCGCTTCTGCTTGTCCTGGAGCCGCTTCAGGAAGTAGCCCCAGCGGTTCTGGTAGTTCGGGTCGACGACGAAGGTCTGGCCCTCGCTCACCCACTCCTCGAAGAAGCCCGGGATGACGTAGTTGTCGTTGGTCCGGTAGTCCTTGAAGGTGAGCTTGATGATGCCGAAGGTCCCCACCGGGAATGCCTCGTCGGTGAGGATGAGGATGCTGTCCGGGCCTACCTCGACGGGCCTGCTCAGGAAGAGCCGGTCTCCCACCTTCACCTCCAGGAGGATCTCGTGCTCCTCGAAGGTCTGGAAGATCGCGTCCTCGAAGGCGCGGTAGTCGAAGACCAGGCGCGAGAGGCCCTTCACGATCTTCTCCGCGTCCCGCACGAGGAAGAACTCGGCGATGGACTGCTTCTGCGTGAGGTGGCTCTCCCCGGGGGTCGGGTAGCCGATGGCCGCGAACACCGGGAGGATCTCCACGTTGGACCGGCACCAGTCGATGAGCTTGGAGAAGCTCCCGTCGAAGAGGTAGAAGCTGCTGAGGAGCAGGTCGAAGTCGTACTTCTCTAGAAAGTACTGGGCTTCGATGATGCTGCCGGCGAGGTAGGTCCGAGCCCCCTTCTCGTTCAGGGTCCGGCAGAGCTCCTCCGCGAACTCCGCGTCTTGGTCGAGGACGAGAATGTTGTTCCCTTTGAAGACTTGCATCAGAGTCCCTTCACGCTCTTCAGGAAGGCGTCCACGTTGGACTGCCGCTTCTTGAAGAGCTTCATGAAGACGTCGAACTGCTCGACGTTCTTCTGGTCGATCTTCACGGTGACGTAGTTACAGTCTTCCCCGCTCTTCTCTTCGCTCACCACGATCCCGTGCATGTTGAGGGTTTCGATCTTGTTGAAGTAGTCGAAGTGCATGACCAGGGAGACCTTCTCGTTCACCCGGAAGCCGTGCTTCTGCGACTGGAGGATCACGGTCTCGTCGAAGAAGTCGTCCAGGTCGCAGCTCACGTGGAGCCGGTCCTGCTTGAGCTGCGCGGTGACCTTCGCGCTCGCGGCCATGGCCTCGAGCTCGGCTTCCTCCGGCGCACCCCGGGCGCCGCCTCTCTCGTTGCGCTCCTGGCGCGCGTCCTCCAGGGAGACCACCGAAGCTTCCTTCTGGATGGCCCGGATCTTCTCGAGCTTCTTCCGGTACTCTTCTTCCGTCAGGCCCGCGGCCTTCTTCTCCGGAGCCGGAGTGGACTTCTTCGCAGCGGTTTCCTCATCCTGCCGGAGGGCCAGGACGTTCTCCGCGCCCTTCCGCTGAGGCCTATCGTCCGGAGCTTCGGAGCTCGCCTCGCCCCTCGCTCCCTCTTGCCGATCTTTCTTCGGGAGGGCCCGCGGGTCGGTGGACTCTTCCCCGCGCTCTTCGCGGCCGGTCCCGTCTTCCTGGCTCCGTTCACGGCTTCTGTAGTGAGCGTCGACCTTCTCGGTGGAGCCCTCGCCGGAGAGGTTCCTCTCCTCTCCTTCCTGCCGGCGTGATTTCTTCCCGCCGGTCTTCGCCGTCTCCCTTCCCCTCGGACTCTCATCCAGTTGGTCGGGAGCGGAGTCGGCTTCGCCGTCGCGGGTCTTCTTCGCGAACTGCCCCGGATGCTTCTCCGACGGACTCTCCGCACGGAGGTCCGCCGGAGACTGGAGTTTCTTCTTCTCTTTCGCTTCCGAGCCTTCGACGTCTTCTCTCTTCGAGTAGTGGGAAGAGAGCTTCTCGGTAGCGGATCTCCCCGAGAGGTCCGAGGCGGCGTCGGCGGCCTCTTGGTCGCCCTTCTTCAGGTGGTCGCGGTTATCGTAGTTCTTGGCGAGCCGGTCGGTGGAGGTCGACCCCCGGAGGTCCCCGCTGCGGTCTGCGGGATTCTTGTGGGCGCCGCCCATTTGGCCATCGAAGTGGTCGACCTTTCCCCTGGCTTCGGCCTGGGCTTTCTCCTTGGCTTCGTAAACCTCCGCCGGGTTGTGGCCCTTGTAGTACTTCTGGTGCTCGTGGTGTTTGTTCTCGTGGTCGAGGAGCTTGCCCTCGGTCGGCTTGCCCCCGGCAGGTCCGCCGAAGTCCGCCTTGCCCAGTTCCTTGTATTCGTTCCGGCCTTGCCAGTGGGTCGCCTCTCGGGCGGTCTCCGTCTTTTGGCTTAGCGGATTCGAATTGTGCTTCTGCCCGTCTCCGAGCTTCAGCTCGTGTCCGGATCGGTCGAGGGCATCGGTTCCCTTCGTCGCTCCCCGAAGCGGAGCTTCCTGGTGCCCCTCTGACTGTTTGGCTCGTCCCTCGTACGGGGGTCGGTCAAGGGCGTCTGTCCCCTTGGCTTCCCCAGAGAGCGGTGATCGGTCGAGGGCCTGGGTTCCCTTGGTGGCTCCGGAGAGCGGTGACCGGTCGAGGGCCTCTGTCCCCTTCGTCGTACCAGTGAGAGGCCCGCCGTCAGTTCCTTGCGTTCCTTTGGTCGTTCCCGAGAGCGGCCCGCCCTCGAGGTTCTCAGTCTTGCCCTTCCCTTCGAGGTTCTTCAACCGGTCCGCCTCTCCCTTCACGTCACCTTCGAGGTTCCCGAGGGCGTCGGCTTCCTTCTTGAAGACGAGGTCCTTGTCGCAGCTCTCGTGGATCAGCCGGGACTTCTCCTCCGCGAACTTCGAGTTCTCGCAGATGGTGAAGAAGCGGTTCTTGCAAATGGCCCGTGAGAAGCGCTGGTCGTTCTCCTTGTAGAAGAGGTCGAAGTTCTCCCCGGTGAAGAGCCAGGTGTTCTCGCTCCAGTAGAACTCGGGCTTGTTCCCTCCCTGGAAGAACCAGTGGCCCTTGCCGGGGGTGAAGGACTTCCGATCGAAGTCCTTGAGGTCGAACCTCCAGGTGTCGGCGCTGACCTCGGTCCACTGGCCAACGTACGGGCTCGGGCCCCGGAGCTTCACCAGCCACTTGGTGAGGATCTTCTTGCACTCACCGTCGTTCTTGATGAGCCAGGTGTCGTTCTCGGTGTTCAGGGGCTTCTGCCACGTCGGGAGGCTGCTCGAGACCTTCGGATCGCTCTTCCCGGGGTCCCCGGCCTGGAGGGACTTCTGGACCAGCTCCGTGCCTTTATTGGCCTTGATCTGGGCGTTCAGGGACTTCATCCAGAAGTCCATCTTGAATTTCAAGGCCCTCGTGGCGATCCCGGCGTCGATGACGTCCTGGATGCCCAGCTTGGCGATGGCCTTCTCGAAGTGCTTATCGTTGGTAAAATTTATCACTACCAGTTTTATTGAAAATTCTTTGGGCCAAGTTTTGCTCATTTTGATAAGAGTGGCGAGCTGCAGAAGATCTTGTTTGTCGACGACGGAAGTGATGATCAGAGAGGCCGGGGCATCGCTCAGGTGGTTCTCGATCTCAGAGACGGCGGCGCAGACCTTTACCTCGTAGCTCGGCTGCAGGCTGATGGCCTCGGAAAAAGGTTTCCAACCCATGCGGAAGAGGAATTTAATTATTGGAATAGAATTACTCATGGAACCTTTGAGTTAATAAGCGTTTCCTGTTACTTATTTCGACTTTTTTAGGGGATTCTTAATACAAACTTTGTTATTTTTTGCATTCGTTGTAGAAAATTGGTTATTGATCTAAGTTACTGAAAACTCAATCTCGTTAGGACCGCGGTACTTTGAATGGAAGAAAACGAAGAAAACCAAGAACCTGAGAACCAGGAGATCCTCCAGGACCTTTCCGAACAAGGGAAGACGGAGGAACTGGTTGAAATGTTTGAAGAGCTTCCGACCATGGATGTTGCCGAATTCATGGAGGACAAGCCCCTCGAGGACATCATCGAGTTCTTCAAGAAGCTTGACCTGGTAGATCAGGGAAGGATCTTCTCCGATTTTACTTTAGACCTGCAGTTAAATATCTTCCAGTCCCTCGACCGCCGGACCTTCTCGAGAATATTCTCAAAGGTATTTTCCGACATCCGCGCGGACCTCTACCAGGAGCTCACCAAGGAAGAGCAGATCGAGCTCCTGCCCTACCTCGAGAAGTCCGTCCGGGAGGACGTCATCATCCTCTCGGCATACCCCCCGGAGACGGCCGGCGGGATCATGACCACGGACTTCGCTACCATCTTCGCCGACATGAACGCCGCCGAAGCTCTGGAGAAGCTCCGGAAGGACGCCCCCTCGAAGGACATGATCTACTACATCTACGTCGTGGACCACTCCATGGTGATGAAGGGCCTCGTGACGCTCAAGGACCTGGTGATGCAGCATCCGTCGACGAAGGTGGCGGAGATGGTGAACGAGTTCTTCGTCTCCGCGGAGGTGAACGAAGACCGGGAGTCCGTCGCCCAGAAGATCGAGAAGTACGACCTCATCGCGGTCCCGGTGCTCAACTCCCTGAACCAGCTGGTGGGCGTCGTCTCCCACGAGGAAGCCATCGACGTCATCCGGAAGGAGGAGACCGAGGACCTCGAGAAGTTCATGGGGATCATGCCCTCCGAGGACGACGAGGAGTACATGGCCACCTCCTCCTTCCACCACTTCAAGAAGCGCGTGGTCTGGCTCGTCTCCCTCGCCGCGATCGGGATCATCTCGGGGATGATCATCAACGAGCACCAGGGGGTGCTGGAGAACTTCCTCATCCTCGCCATGTACATGCCCATGATGGCGGCGACCGGTGGGAACACCGGGTCCCAGGCGGCGACGGTGGTGATCCGGGCCCTCTCCCTCGGGGAGATCAGCGACCGGGACTGGCTCAAGATCGTCTTCAAGGAAGTGAAGATCTCCTTCATGCTCTCCATGTGCGTGGCCCTGCTCACGTACCTGAAGATCGCCTTCCTCTCCTTCCACTCGCTCCTGCCCAACGGCATCACCATGAACTTCATCGGGATCATCATCTCCCTGGCCATCGCCCTCCAGGTGATCACCTCGGCGGTGCTCGGGGCCGGGCTCCCGCTGATCGTCCGGCGCCTGGGCGGGGACCCGGCCGTGGTGGCGAGTCCGGCGATCACGACCCTCGTGGACATCACGGGCCTACTCATCTACTTTACCATCGCGTCGGTGGCCCTCGGCGTGGGCTAGGCGGACAGGAGAACTATGAATCTCGTCGTACTTTGCGGAGGAAACGGAACCCGGCTCTGGCCCGTGTCCCGGTCCCTCTTCCCGAAACAGTTCGTGAAGTTCACGGATGAGGAATCCCTGTTCCAGAAGACGCTCGCGCGCAACTCGGGCCTGGGCCAGTCCTTCACCGTGGTCATCAACCAGGAGCAGTACTTCCTTGGCCTGGACCAGCTGGAGGAGCTCGGGCTCGAGAACGAGGCCCGCTTCGTCCTCGAGCCCGTGGGCAGGAACACCGCCCCCGCGATCGCCCTCGCGGCTTTCTGGAGCGCTCCGGACGAGATCCTCATGGTCGTGCCCTCGGACCACATCATCGAAAACCTCGTCTCCTACAACCAGGCCGTGGAAACGGCGGTGGCCTTCGCCCGGGAGAACAAGCTCGTGACCTTCGGGATCCGACCCGGGTACGCGGAGACCGGCTTCGGCTACCTCGAGGTCGACGGGAACACCGTGAAGTCGTTCCGGGAGAAGCCGGACCTCGAGACCGCGAAGGGCTACGTCTTCTCCGGGAACTACCTGTGGAACAGCGGCATGTTCTGCTTCAAGGCCGGCGTCTTCCTCGAGGAGCTCAAGAAGCACTCGCCGGACATCTTCGACGAGTGCCTCCGGACCTACCAGAACTCCTCCCGGGACAAGCTCCTGAAGCCGAGGGCCGCCGACATGAAGGCGATCCGCTCCGAGAGCATCGACTACGCGGTCATGGAGAAGTCCAGCGAGCTCCGGGTCGTCCCGCTGGACGTGGGGTGGAACGACCTCGGATCCTTCGACGCCCTCGACGGGATCCTGCCGAAGGACGAGAACGGCAACACCCGGAGCCAGGGCGCCGTCCACCTCAATTCGAAGAACAACTTCGTCCTCACGAGCAACCGGCTCGTCTCGACCATCGACGTGGAAGACCTCATCGTCATCGACACCAACGACGCCCTCCTCGTCACCAAGAAGGGTTCCTCCCAGAAGGTCAAGGACCTGGTCCAGGAAGTGAACAAGACCCGGGAAGCCCTCACCACCCTCCACTCCGAGGTCCACAGGCCCTGGGGGACGTACACCGTGCTCGAAGACACCGCCGGGTACAAGGTGAAGAAGATCAACGTGCGGCCGGGGGCGCGGCTCTCCCTGCAGTACCACCACCACCGGTCCGAGCACTGGATCGTCGTGAGCGGAACGGCCACGGTCACGATCGGCGAACGGACCTTCGAGCTAAAGCAGAACGAGTCCACCTACATCCCGAAGGAAGTGAAGCATCGGCTAGAGAATCTCGGCACCACCGACCTCGTGATCATCGAAGCGCAGATCGGCGAATACCTCAAAGAGGATGACATTGTGCGCGTGCAGGACGACTACCTCCGCAACTAATTGAATTCCAGAAATGCTGTCATTAACCTGACTCTAGACGATTTCGAAAGACAGCTGATAGAGTAACCTCAGAACACTAGCCAGAGGGGCCTATGCTACGATCCGTTTTGATCTTGATTGCTTTTTGTTACGTCGTCACGACGCTGACAAACATCTAAGTAGGTCGGTGAAATGGAATTCACCAACGTCCTCGATGCCTTCTCCTCGCTCTTCACGTCCGCTCCGCTCTCGAAAAAATCTCCGATCCCCGTCGTCGTCATGATCCTCTCTCCGCACCCGGATGACGAGTCCATCGTCGGCGCGCTTCCGCTCCGACTCCTGCACGAGAATAACGTCCACGTGGTCAACGTGGCCGTGACCCTGGGGTCGAACGAAGACCGGCAGGAGGAGCGGCTCCGGGAGCTCTCGGAAGCCTGCGAGCTCCTCGACGTCGAAAACGTCGTCCTGGATGAGAGCTGGGCCAAGAAGGCCAAGGAACTCAAGTCCCTCCTCCAGAAGTACCAGCCCGCGCTCGTCCTCGCCCCGCACTCGAAGGATCACCACCCGACGCACATCCGGACCGGGGAGCTCCTGAAGAAAGTTCTCCCCCAGAGTAAGCAGGGCCCCGTGCTCGTCGCCTGGACCGAATTCTGGGGCCAGATGGCGTCGCCGAACCTCCTGGTCGAAGTGCCCCGGGAGATCCTCGAGCTCCAGATGCGAGCACTCGAGAAGCACGCCGGGGAAGTGGCACGCAATCCGTACCACCTCCGCCTCCCCGCCTGGATGATGGACAACGTCCGGAGAGGCGCGGAGCTCATCCGGGGCAAGGGCGAGGCCGCTCCGGGGTTCGCCTTCGGCGTGCTCTACAAGCTCCAGCTCTTCAAGGCGGGGAAGTTCTCGACGCCGAAGCTCCGCTCTCCGATCCTGCCGGCGGAGGAGGACCTCGGTCAGATCTTCAGGTTGATCTTCGACGCCGCCTCGGGATCCAGGACCAGAGTGAAGTGAGGATGGTCCTTTAGGTAGGTCGCCGGACAGTCCGCGACGTCGTGGTGGTTCAGTAGGAACTTGATCGCGTCCGCCTTCGACTTCCCGGTGGCGAGCAGGACCACGGACCGACTGTCCAGGATGGTGCCGATCCCCATGGAGAGGGCCGTCTCCGGAAAGCTCCCGTGTTTGAACTCACTCTTGTTCGCGGCGATGGTCTCCCGGGTCAGGTGGACCAGCCGGGTACGAGAGGTCTTCAGGGATCCCGGCTCGTTGAAGCCGATGTGACCGTTGGTCCCGATCCCCAGGATCTGCAGGTCCACGCCTCCGCTCTCCTTCAGGGACTGTTCGTAGTGGGCGCCGGCCTCCGCCGGGGATTCCGCGTGCACCGGCGGGAAGGCGAACTGGGAAGGCTTGAGGTCCAGGGGATGCATCAGATGGGTCTGGATGTAGACCTTGAAGCTCGACGGATGGTCCAGGGGGAGCCCGAGGTACTCATCGAGCATGAAGAAGAAGGCCTTGCTGTAGTCCACCCGATTCTTCTTCGACTCGGCCACCAGCGTCTGGTACACCGGCTCCATGGTCTTCCCGGTGGCCAGGCCGATGACCGAGGTCGGATGGGACTGGACCCGCTCCAGGATCATGTCCGCGACGACCTTGATCGCTTCCTCTTTGGACTGGCTCATGATTATACGCATCTGGAGACCCTCTGAGTTATTCCAGCAACATGATAGACCGACCCGGGGCCCTCTTCAAGGGGCCAAGTGTAAAATATTCGGATTCCGAATTCGGTATTTGAAATCGGAATGAAACTCCCGTACAAACCGGCCCATGAAGAGCAACCTCGGGATCCTGATCGTCGAAGACGATAAGTACGCGCGCCTGAACCTGCGCGAGATTCTCCAACCCTACGGCGCCGTCGACGAAGCCTCCGACTACGAGACGGCCCTGGGGAAACTGGGCCAGACCCTCTACGACATCGTCCTGACGGACATCGACCTCGGCGGGGACTCCGGGATCGGCCTGATCTCCACCATCGTCCGCAAGGGGTCCCACTGTATCGTGGTGAGCTCCGACGACTCCGACGAGGTCGTCGAGAAGTCCTACACCCTCGGCGCCCGGCACTTCCTCTCTAAGTACAAGCTCACGGACCAGCTCCCGGTGTACATCCAGAAGTTCATCCAGCAGAAGACCGCGAAGTTCGAGAAGATCCTCTCCGACCAGTTCATCACCCAGGACGAGGACCTCATCCACAAGCTCCGGCGCCTGTGCGACATCAACTGGAAGAACCAGAACCTCTTCATCTCCGGCCCGACGGGGACGGGGAAGAGCTTGCTCGGGAAGCTCATCCACGAGATCACCCACCCGGCGGCGAACCTCGTGCACCTGAACTGCTCGGAGTTCTCCGAGAACCTCCTCGAGTCCGAGCTCTTCGGCCACGAGAAGGGGTCGTTCACCGGCGCCATCATGGCTCGGCAGGGCCTCTTCGAGATGGCGCAAGGCGGCACGATCTTCCTCGACGAGCTCGGTGAGCTCAACCTCGACCTTCAGCCCAAGCTCCTTCGGGCGCTCGAGCAGCGCGAGATCCGACGAGTCGGGTCCAACAAGCCGATCAAGGTGGACGTGCGGGTCATCGCGGCGACCAACCGCAACCTCGAGGAGGAGGTTCGGGCGGGCCGGTTCCGAGAGGACCTCTTCTAT
>SXUH01000106.1 GCA_005791855.1 Bdellovibrionales bacterium | reverse complement strand
GATGAAGTTCCTCCTGAACTTCTTCCAGACCTTCGCCGCGAGCATCCCGGTGCTCTTCCTCTTCCTCCTCATCATGCTCCTGTGCACCTTCTCCTTCCTGAAGCAGGGCCGGGAGGTGCGGAACTTCTTCCAGAAGATCTTCGGGTTCAACGACCTCCGCATGGACGAGATCGTCGGCGCCTTCATCAACGACTCCCGGCAGGTCTACATCTCGAACATCGCCACCGGCGGCATCCAGTCGCTCATGGTGGCCACCGGCGTGAGCCTCCTGGGACTGGGGAGCTTCTTCCTGGTGTTCTTCATCACCCTCATCCTCTCCTTCATCCCCGTGGTCGGGGCCGCCCCCGTGGCCTTCGTCTTCGGGCTCGTCGCCTGGGTCAAGGGCAACACCACCGGTGCCATCATCCTCGTGGTCCTCGGGGCCTTCACCGGCGTGGTGGACAACTTCCTGCGGCCCTGGCTCGCGTCCTTCGGGGAGAGCCGGATCCCGCCGATCGTGGCCTTCATCTGCGTCCTCGGCGGAGCGCTCCTGCTCGGCTTCCCCGGGCTCTTCATCGGGCTTCTCATCGGCTCCATCGCCTACGACACCCTTCCGCTCTTCTGGAAGGAGCTCGGCAAGGAAGACTAGCGCGGGGGTAGAAAAGCCTTCTCAGCCGCCGGCGAACCAAGGTATCATGGACCCATGCGCATCCTCGTGACCGGCGGTGGCGGGTTCCTCGGAACCTACATCATCCAAGAACTCCTGAAGACCAGCTCCTACGTCGTGACGAACTTCTCTCGGCACTCCTACACTCACCTGGAAGACCTCGGGGTGCCGACCATCAAGGGAGACCTGAAGAAGATCGAAGACGTCAACCGGGCCCTCTCCCAGGGCTTCGACGCCGTCTTCCACGTCGCCGCCCTGGCGGGGGTGTGGGGGAAGTACGAGGACTACCTCGGGATCAACTTCCTCGGGACCAAGTTCCTCCTCGAGGCCGCCAGAGAGCACGGGGTGAAGAGATTCGTCTACACCTCCACGCCCTCGGTGGTCTTCGACAAGGACGACCTCCTCGGCGTGGGAGAGGAGCAGCCCTACGCCACGGAGTTCCTCAACGCCTACTCGGAGACCAAGACCATGGCGGAGAAGCTCGTCCTCCAGATGAACGACTCGCAGAGCTTCCTGACCTGTGCGATCAGACCCCACCTCATCTGGGGGCCGGGGGATCCGCACCTCTTCCCACGGGTGATCCAGAAGGGCAAGGAAGGCAAGCTCCGGGTGGTGGGAGACGGGGAGAACCTGGTGGACATCATCTACGTGGAGAACGCGGCCCTGGCCCACGTCCAGGCCTTCGAGCACCTGCACCCCGGGTCCCCGGTGTGCGGGCAGGCCTACTTCGTGGGCCAGGAGAGGCCCGTGAAGCTCTGGGAGTTCATCAACCAGGTGCTGGGGTTCGTGAAGGTCGAGCCGGTGATGGGGTCCATCGACGTGAAGTCCGCCTACCGTCTGGGCTGGCTCCTGGAGAAGGTCTTCAAGCTCGCGGGGATCCAGAGGCCCGAGCCGCCGATGACCCGCTTCGTGGCCCTGAACCTCGGGAAGTCCCACTACTTCTCCCACCGGAAGGCGGCGGCGCACTTCGGGTACCACCCGCGGGTGTCGATCGAGGAGGGGCTCGCGAAGACGTTTTCCACCCGGAACTCGGTGCTGGACCAGCAGCGGAGCTAGCACGGGCCCCTTCCGGGTGTCAGTCACAGGGCCGGACGAGCTCTCTTGGTCAACCGGCAGCCGCGGGTCGGCTGGGTAGGGTCGAACTGCGCCGTCGCACTGGAGCCGATGAGGGCCCCGAGGGTGGTGTACGCTTCGACCTTCCCCGCCGCCCGATCGACGGTGATTCTCGGCAGGAGCGCCCCGAGGCCCGCCTGCAGCGGGTAGAGGGTCCGGCAGGCCTTCGGATCCGAGATGCCCTGAGTGAAGAGGCAGTTGCAGTTCTCCTGGGCGTACATGTTCACCAGGAAGCGCTCGTTCACCGCGCGGAAGAGGAACTTCCCGTAGGCCATGGCACCGGTCCCCGGCGTCTTGTGGTCGGGCTTTCCGTTATCCGGCGTCAGCTGGGCCGGGGCGAAGCAGGCCAGGGCCCGGTTGGTGAACGGTTCCCAGAACCGGGCATGGTCCGCGTCTCCCCCGTTGCGGGCGATGACGAGCTTGGCGGAAGGGAACACCAGCAGGAACTGGCCAAAGTTTCCGCCCGAGTAGACCAGGTCTTCGGGAGCGGTCCGGAAGAACTGGGAGATCCCCGGGAGCTTCCGGTTCATCCAGATCGATCCGCCGACGGCACCTTCCCAGTCCTTCGTCGTCTGCGGAGTCGCGGGGCCCTGGATCCCCTGAGACGGAGTGACCATCTCGCGGTAGAAAGCTTCGTCGACGAGCTCCCGACCGGAGGGGAGCTTCCCGCGGTTGAGGATGAGCTGCCCGAGCTTCGAGAGCCCGCGGGTGGTGAGGAAGAGGCCCGAGCCTCCCATGTACAGGCCCGTGTCGTCTTGCTCGAAGGCCCAGTTGGAAATCCCCAGGGGCCCGAGGATGGTTCGCACCGGAAGGTCAGCGTAGGACCCCGGCCGCTCCTTCTCGGAAACGGTCCGCAGGGCGTGCTGCAGGAGCAGGGAGTTTCCGGTGCCGTAGGCGAAGACTTCGCCGGGAGGATGGACGAGGTTGTGCTTGGTCACGTAGTCGGCGCCGTCCCGTCGCTCGAGGCCGTAGTGGACCCGCAGCGGAGACAGCGGGGAGCAGGTCGCGTACTCGCACCAGTCCAGCCCGGAGGAGAAGGTCCAGAGGTGCCGGAGTGTCAGCTGGTTCCGGCGCTCGGAGACTCCGGTCCGGAGTTCGAGCGCCGTGGGCGTCGCGAACTCCGGAACGTGGTCGACGAGCCGGTCGTCCAGGGTCAGCTTCCGCTCCTTGACGAGGGCCCCGAGCATGAGGCCCGTGAAGGTCTTCGAGATGCTCCAGAGCTTAAACTTCGTCTCCGGGTCGGCCCCGTGGCCATAGTACTCGAGGACGTGCTTCCCGTCTTTCAGCACCACCAGGCCGAAGGTGTTCATGTCGTCTCGGACGAAGCGGACGAACTCCCGGCAGGCCGGGGACTCGATCCGCCCCGGAGTTCCGGCGACGGAGGGGGCGGACGGGAGGAGGAGGCTCGCGGAGAGGATCGGCGTGAGAAGCTTCATGGTCGGGTCCTAGTGTCTGGTGAATCCCCGGAGTGGTCGGGGAGAGGAAAGTGGGCCAGTCCGTGGCCCGGTGTTCTTCCTAGTAGCGGAGCGTGCGTGCGTTTCTTCTTCGGTTGCGGTAGCCGTCGCGGTCTCTGTGGAGCCGGCGACGGAGCTCGAGGTCGGCTTCGGTGATGCACGGACCGTCGTAGATCGGTCGCATCTCGTCTTCCCGGGCGTAGCCGCGGTAGTGGCCCATCACCCGGCCGGTGTTCAGGTCGATGAGGTCGGCGTCCATGTCCACGTGCTGGGCGTAGAGCTGGGTGATGACGAGCCGGTCACCCGGAAGGGTGACCTTCTCGCGGCAGTAGATCCGGTCGTCGTCTTCGTGTCTCATGCGCTCTCTCGGGGACATGGTGTACCGGTTCTGGATCCGGAAGAGCTCCCGGGAGGCCACGCAGGCCTTGTTGATGACGTAGGCGTCCTCGTAGCAGACTCGGTAGTCTTCGACCTCGTCCCCGTACTGGAGGTCGGTCTTGAGCTCGCCCACGGCCTTGATGTGGCCGTTGCCCTTCTCGGCCTGCATCTCAGAGGAGAAGGCGCCGTTGTACGGGCCGTTCTTCGGGTAGCGGTTGAGGATGGACTGCGCTTCGGAGAGCTTGAAGTCGGACTTCTTCTTATCCTGGTTATTGATCTCGATGGTGACCTTCCTCGAGTCCTTCAGGCTGAAGCGCATCTGGTGCTTGCCGCCGGGGAACGAGTGGAGCCCGTTCTTGTTGGTGAGGTTCAGGTAGTCGTTGACGATGAGCTCTCCCTGGAAGTCGACGCTGGCGACGGCGCCGAGGCTCAAGAGGAGGGCGGAGGCGGTGACGAGGGTGCGTTTCATGAATGCTCCTGTGGTTGGATCCTCGGGGCATTGTAGATGAAAACCGGCACCGGTGTGGCGGGCCGGTTAAAAGTTACAGGCCGGGCGTTTAGATAATAGGCAGTAACGCAAAGCTTCGCCGGCGCTGAAAGCAACGAAGGGTATTAAGCTGATTTCAAGAGCTTAGCTGTTTGTGAGTTGCCGCAGAGCTTCGTCGGCGCTGTAGTTCTTAGCCCTTTTTGACCTTCTTCGGCTTCGTATCAAGCGCCTTGTGGATCTCCTTGATCATGTCGAGCATGAACTTCGCCGAGGACTCGGACCGGAGCTTGAGCTTGTTGTAGTAGTTGGTGACGTACCGGGCGTAGGTCTTCGAGCGGAAGAAGGCGATGTCCTCCTTGAGCTCCTTCTCCGACTCGAGGTTGGCGAGGTAGGTGTAGACCTGGGTGCTCTTCTGGAAGTCCTGGTCGTACTGCTGGGAGATGAAGGCCTTGGTCTCGGCGTCGGATTTCTTCTGGCGCTTCATCAGCTCCCGCAGCAGGGGAGCGTTGGCGTTGACCGAGAGGGCGATGAAGCTCGGCATCTTCGATTCGGTGAAGTGCTGGTCGATGAGGGTCTTCTTGGCCGGGGGGATCTTCTTGTCCTCGCCCGTGGCGAAGAAGTCGCTCACCTTGGCGGGGAGGTTCTCGATCTTCTTCCGGTTGGCGTTCTGGGCCCGGTACTTGTGGAGGTACCTGGTGAGGTCCGCGAGTTCTTTCTGCGAGAACTCGTTCAGCTCCTGCTCCTCCCGGAGGATGGCCTCCTTGAAGTTCAGGTCCGACTTCTCCTTGAACTGGGTCATGATGGTGCTGAGGTTGGAGATGACCTCCTCGTCCTCGTTGTCGGCCGCGAGCTTGGCCTTCTCCTCGGCGAACCGCTGGTCGATGGTCTTGATCATCTCCCGGTAGTCGGTCTTGCTGATGGTGAGGAGGTCCTGGACCATCTCCTCCTTGGGCTTCACCACCGAGGCGCAGGAAGCGACGAAGAGGAGCAGGGACAGGAGCAGGGCGGAGGAGGTTTTCAAAGTTCTAGTCCTTTAGTGAGTGTTGGGCGAAGCTCTTCACAATTTTCTGATCGAAGGTGTTGCAGCTGATCCCCGCGTCCACCAGCAGGGTGGTGGCGTTGATCCCGGAGCTCCGGGGGGAGAGGAGGAAGCAGACGGCGTTGGCCACTTCCCGGGTCTCGAGGGCCCGCTTCCGCAGGGTCAGCTCTTCGGCGTAGAGGTAGTTCTCGACGTAGTCGGGGATCCCGGCGCTCGCCGAGGTCTTGAGGGGCCCGGCTCCCACGGCGTTGACCCGGATCTTCGAGGACTCGGAGAGGGACTTCGCGAGGAACGGGACGGTGGCATCCAGCATGGCCTTGATGGGCCCGAGGTACCCGTAGGAGGTCGCCCTGGTGTTGGAGATGGAGATGGTCACGATGCTCGCGTCCGGGGCCAGGAGGGGCAGGAGGCTCTTTGCCATTTCCACCAGGGAGAAGCAGGAGATCTGCGCCGCCTGGAGGTAGTCCGCTCTCCTGGTCTCGTGGAAGGGCTTCGGCCCGTCGGAGAAGTTCGCGAAGGCCAGGGAGTGGACGATCCCGTCGAGGCGATCCGTGTGGCGGGCCACCGACCTCCGGAGCTCCCCCAGCTGGGCCTCGTCTTCCACGTCGCAGACGAGGACCGGGGACCCCGGGAAGAGCTTCGTGACACTCTCGACCTGCTCCGCTCGCTGCACGGAGAAGAGGCACCGGGCGCCGGCCTCGAGGAGGGTCCGGGCCGTGACGTAGGCGACGCTCTTCTTATTGGCCACGCCGGCGACGTAGTAGACCTTGTCCTTCACGCCCAGGAAGTCCACGCTAGACCTCGCTCTCGTCGACCAGGGTCGCGGCGAACTCGATGGTCATGATGGTCCTCCCGCCGGCCGTGATCTTCCCCTTCATGAAGGCGGCGTTGGCCAGCATCTCGACGAAGTCGACGGTGATGAGGAGGAGGTCCCCGGGTTTTGCCATGTTCTTGAACTTCGCCCCGCCGATCCGGGTGACCAGGGCCTTCTTGTTCTTCTGGGCCCCCTGGCCCCGCAGGCTCATGAGGAGGGCGCCGGTCTGGAAGACGGCTTCGCACATGAGGACACCCGGGAACACCGGTGCGCCGGGGAAGTGTCCCCGGAAGAAGTCCTCGTCACCGGTGAGTTTCTTGGACGTGGTGATCGAGTCGGGACCCTGCTCGACGATGGCCTCGATGAAGAGGAACGGCTCCCGCTGCGGAATGTTCTGGAGGATGGTCTCGAGCATCTACAGACCTCCGGCGATGTCGAGGGTGGCCCCGGTGATGTAGGAGGCTTCCTTCGAAGCGAGGAAGAGGACCGCGTGGGCGACTTCTTCCACCTTCCCGAACCGCTTCATGGGGACCTGGGCCTTGTACTCCTTGACCTGCTCCGCGGGGAGGTCCGAGAGGAGTTCGGTCTCGATGAAGCCGGGGCAGACGTTGTTGATGGTGATGTTCCGCTTGGCCACTTCCTTGGCCACGGAGAGGGAGAGGGCGATCTGACCCGCCTTCGACGCCGCGTAGTTGGCCTGGCCCGGCAGGCCCAGCTTGCCCCCGACCGAGGACATGTTCACGATGCGACCGTAGCGGTTCTTCATCATGGAGAGGACCCCGAAGCGGGTCATGTTGTAGGTGCCC
The DNA here is from genome assembly GCA_005791855.1 of Bdellovibrionales bacterium. GTDB lineage: Bacteria > Bdellovibrionota > Bacteriovoracia > Bacteriovoracales > Bacteriovoracaceae > Peredibacter. The sequence continues at coordinate 11,196 of SXUH01000106.1, read as the reverse complement.
TTGAGGTTGGTGTCCAGCACGCTATCCCAGTCCCCTTCGGACATGCTGGGGATGATGGAGTCTCGGCGGATGCCCGCGTTGTTGACCAGCACCTCGAGGCTCGGGAACTCCTTGTCGTACTCGGAGAAGAAGGCCTCCACCTCGGCGGTGCTCTGGACGTTGAACTTCTTCAGGACGAGCTTCTCTCCGTAGATGGAGAGTCCCTCCTTGAAGGCGCGGGCAGCGTCGTCCCCCTTGGTGTAGGTGGCGATCACGGTCGCGCCTTTCCTCAGGAAGGCCTCCGTGAGGCCCGCGCCGATGCCACGGGTTCCGCCCGTGATGATCACGTGCTGTGAGGTAAAATCGCTCATGGGGAGGCTCCTGTTTCTAAGTACCCTTCGATCGAATTCGCGGCGATGGCGCCGTAGTTGGCGGCCCCCAGCCAGCCGGACATGATGATGCCGACGGAGCCGGCGTGGAAGAGGCCGGGGATGGTCTTGTGGAGGTTCATGGAAACTTCGAGGCCCTCGAACTTCGTCCCGAAGGACGAGCCCTTGGGATGGAGCGTGTAGCGTTCCACGGTGAGGGGAGTGGCGGCCTCGATCACCTCGAGCTTCATCCGGATGTCGGGGATGAAGGCCTCGAGGCCCTTGATGGTCTCTTCGATCATGAGGACCTTCTCTTCTTCGTAGGCTTCCGGGGAGAGGTTTTTCCAGTCGTCGTAGCGGCAGTTGGTGGAGGAGACGATGGCCACGCGGGCGTCCGGCTCCAGGGGCCTGGACTCGTGCGGGTAGTAGACGGAAAAGGTCCGGGAATTCACCTTCAGGTCGAGGAGCCTCTCCGGGTCGTAGACCGGGTAGCTCGAGGTGAAGACCAGCTCACCGATGTAGGGGATGGTGGCCCCCGCCCTGAGTCCCAGGTAGACCTGGCAGCTCGACGAGTTCAGGCGCACGGCCTTGGTCTTCTGGACGAAGTCCTCCGGGAAGAAGTCCTCTCCCACGAGGTTCAGGACCGTCGAGCGGATGTTGCTGTTCGAGAGCACGGCCCGGGCCCGGATGAGCTTCCCGTTCACCCGCACCCCCGTGGCCTTCCCGCCGTCGACCTGGATCTTCTCCACCTTCGCCTGGAGCTTGATGTCCACGTCGTTCCTCAGGAGCTCGTCCTTCATCTTTCCGATGAGCACGTCCGTGCCGCCGCGGAAGGTGTAGACGCCCTTGCTCATGAAGTTCGAGAAGACGATCCCGTAGGTGATGGCGGGGTCGTCGAGGGTCGAGCCGTTGGCGTAGGTGATGGGTTCCATCAGGAACCGGACCACGTCGTTCCTCCCGGGGAAGAACTTCTCGAAGAGCTCCCGGTTGGTCAGCTGCGAGTTATCGTAGAAATTCATGCCGGCGAGGTAGTCGAAGAAGGCGTCCACGGTCTGGCGCCGGACCTCGAACTTCTCCACCAGCACCTGGGTGTAGTGCTCTTTGGTGAAGTCCGTCTGGACCGTGAACTGGGGGTTCACGAAGCGGACGTCCTTGAGCTGGACGATGGAATCCGCAATTTCTTTACTCCAGTATTTCCTGCAGGTCTTGATCATCCCCACGGGGAACCCGTGGAGGGAGATGTCGAAGACGTGCTTGCGGTCTTCCCGGAAGAACCAGGTGGCGAAGCCCCCGAGCTTGTTGTGGGACTCGAGGAGCAGAACGGAGTAGCCGTGCCGGCCGAGGATGTTGGCGGCCGTCATGCCGGCCAGACCCGATCCGATCACCACCAGGTCGTAGTCTTTGGTGACTTCATCGCGAACTTTATACAGCATGGGCAAAAACCGTGCGATGCGATATTCTTTTCATTTTCATTGGGAAAACATTAGACGAAAGTCTCGAAAAAGTCATGGAATCCGTTACAATAAAAGAAATGTTCAATTAAAAAGGCATCACCATGTCATGGCTTCGGTTTTTTAAAAACACGCTGAGCTTCGATTACCGCTCGCTGGCCCTCTACCGCTTCTTCATCGGGCTCATCGTCATGGCCGACGTGGTCTACCGCTGGGAAGACCTCCAGAACTTCTACACCGACGTGGGCCTCATCCCCCGGAGCATCTTCACCTCGGAGATGACCATGCCCTGGTCGTTCTCCCTGCACCTGGCGAACGGTTCCCTTCCGGTCATCAAGCTCCTCTTCCTCATCCACTTCATCGTGGGCGTGATGCTCGTCCTGGGGTACAAAACTCGCTGGGCCATGCTCGGGGCCTACGTCCTCACGGTCTCCGTCCACAACCGGAACTGGCTGGTGAACAACGGCGGCGACGACGTCCTCCGCGCCATCATCTTCCTCTCGGTCTTCCTTCCCTTGAACCGGTGCTTCTCCGTCGACTCGGCCCTGGAGAACAAGTCCAGGCCCCTGCCGAACCTGTACTTCTCCACCTGGGGGATCGCCTTCTTCTTCCAGGCCTTCGCGATCTACTTCTTCAGCTACATCCTGAAGAACCACCCGATCTGGCGGTCGGAGTTCACGGCCGTCTTCTACGCCTCCCGCCTGGACATCTTCGCGACCCCCCTCGGAGTCCTGGGAAGGCAGTATCCGTTTCTCCAGAAGCTCACGACCATCGTGACCATCTACATGGAGTGGCTCGGGCCCCTGGTCCTGGTCTTCGGCGCCCTGGTCGGGAAGAAGCTCTTCTGGTGGCTCCGGACCCTCCTCGTCTTCGCCTTCATCGGCTTCCACTTCGGGATCTTCCTCACAATGAAGATCGGCCTCTTCCCGTTCATCGCCATGGTGATGTGGCTCATCTTCCTCCCGGAGGAGTTCTGGAACCGGATCCAGGAGTACTTCCGGAAGAAGAACTTCGGGAAGCTCGCCGTGTACTTCGACGGGGACTGCAGCTTCTGCCAAAAAAGTGTCCGCATCCTCCGCGAGTTCTTCCTCCTGCCGGAGGTCAAGCTCGCCCCCGCCCAGGACCAATCGGAGATCAATAACCTCATGCAAAAGAATAACTCCTGGGTGGTGGTGACGCCGGACGGAAAGAAGCACTTCCACTACCAAGGATTCGTCGAGCTAGTGAAGCACTCGCCACTGCTGCTTCCGTTCAAACGGCTCGCCCAGAGCGCCGTCGTCTCGAAGCTCGGCGGAAAGGTCTACCACTGGGTGTCCCACAACCGGATGGAAGTGGGGAAGATCACGCAGTTTCTTGATTACGGCCAGCAGAAGAAAGAAGTGAAGCTCCTGCGCTGGGGCCACGAGCTCACCGGCGGATTCATCTTCCTCACCCTCCTCATCTGGAACATGACGACCTTAAAGTTCCTTAACTACCGCGCCCCCTTCTACCAGAACGTGGCACGGTGGGTTCACCTCTACCAGGAGTGGAACATGTTCTCCCCATTCCCGAAGCGGGACAACATCTGGGTCGAAGTCCCCGGGGTTTTAAGCGACGGCTCGGAAATTGAATTGATTACCGGGAGCAAAGACATCTATAGTATAAAGGATCAAGAATTCTACCGAGCGATCCCCAACGAACACTGGCGGAAGTTCTACCTCAACATGTCCGACCGGACCGACTACGCCCGCTACTACGGGGGGTACCTGTGCCGGACCTGGAACGACCTGAAGGTGCAGCACGTCCCCGGGACCACGCTGCGGAAGATGGAGATCATGGTCTACTCCCAGCCGAACCTCCCGGACGGCGGGAAGGGGAAGACCCACAAGAAGCTCTCCTGGAAGCACTGGTGCTTCAAGGAGGACATGAGACGGGACCTGGAAAAAGAGAAGAATGAACCAAAGAGCGCCAATCCACTTTAGTGTCTACCCCGGAACGGACCGGGCCTTCGAGCTCTCCAAGGACATCTACCAGAAGGACGACGCCCAGAAGGTCCTGGTGTTCAACTGCCTGAACAATTCCCTCTTCGAGATCTACGGCCCGGCGGTGGCCTCCTGGAAGCTCCTGGAGCAGGGGCATTCCTTCAACAAGATCGCCATCATCCTCGCCTTCGAGTTCGACGTCTCCATCGACGTCATCTCCGCGGAGATGGAGAAGTTCTTCGGCCAGCTCCTCGAGCTCAACATCATCCGTGAGAAGTAAGGTCGACGTCAGCTTCGTCGTGCCCTACGTGGAGCTGGACCACCTGGTGGAGCGGACCATCCGGGGCATCAAGGCGCAGAAGACCTCGCTCACCGTGGAGGTCATCCTGGTGAACAACGGGCCCGGGGCCACTCCCGCGATGGACGGTGTCCTCTCCCTTCGGTGCGAGAAGCCCGGGGCGGGGAGTGCTCGCAACTTCGGCGCCAAGGAAGCCCGGGGCCGCTTCCTCGCCTTCGTCGACTCGGACGTGATCCTGGACGAGAACTGGGTCGAGGAGTGCTACGCGGAGATCACCAAGAGCCCGCGCATCGCGGCCGTGCAGACGCCGGTGGTGACGAGCAGCCTTAACGAAGCCTCGCCGAGCTTCCTCGACCGGTTCCGGTACGTCTACAAGGAGTCCATCACCCGGGGGAGCTTCGTCTTCTTGAACAAAGATAACATCATCATCAACACCGCCGCCTGCCTCCTGAACCGGGAAGTCTTCTGGTTCGTCGGCGGGTTCGAGGAGGGGCTCCTGCGGGCCGAGGACCGGCACCTGACGCTGAAGCTCCTCGCGAAGGGGTACTTCCTCTCCTGCACCATGAAGACCAGCTCGAAGGTCTACAATACGAAGGGCCTCCTCAAGTTCGCTTGGAAATTCCACCGGCAGGGGAGGGACGACCGGAGGATCAACGAGGCCCTCGGGGTCGCGGAGGTGAAGAAGCCCCGGGCCCTGAACTCGTCGAGCGTGCTCTACCGGACGTACCGCCGGCTCTGCCTCTTCTTCTTCTCCCTGGGGTACGCGAAGTTCGAGGACCCGATCGCGCCGGTCAGCTTTGGGCCCTCACTCCTCAATCCGCTCCTGGGCCTCGCCCCGTCGACCCTGGTGATCCGTGGGGCGGAGGAGCTCATTCTTATCAACACCAAGAGCCAGCAGGTCGTGACCTTTCCGCTGAAGGAGTTCGACTGGAAGTTCCCCCTGACCTTCGGAGGCCAGCTGCAGGCGTCCATGAAGGAGCAGGGGTTCATCCTCTAGGATGGCAAGCAAGAAATGCTTTCTGCTTCACGGAAGCTGGGCTATGATCAGGTTAGTTAAGAAGGAGAGATTCATGGAAACTTTTAAGAAGGCCTTCGGCTCTATTTTCTTTGTCATTCCTCTAGCGCTATTCACTGTGGAGAGTGCGAACTCAGGCCCCGCGTGCACCGTCCAGGTGATCCACCCCTGCGGCGGGGTGGTCGGGACGACGTGGACAACTTGTCCGCCGTGTCCCGATAGCGACATGTGTTTTCTCTACGGCACCGGGGACGACCCGGCGTGCCCGTTCTAGCTTCAACGACTCGTCCTCCGGCCCCGGCCTCTCCTACATCGGCGTGTACACCGCCTTGATCGTCGCCCCCGTGGCCGGGATCGACGCTTCGTTGAACTTGATCGAGTTGGTGGCGGCGTCGTAGCTGTAGTCGTTCTCTTCCTCGTTGTTCACGAAGACCTTGAGGGAGCCGGGGGTCGGCACCCGCGAGAGCGCGTGGCTATCCACCAGAGTGGTGAGGTTCTTCCCGAGGGTGGAGAGGTCGGAGGCGAAGTTCCCGTAGATGTTCGAAACCACCCCGGAGGAGAGGGTCGACGCCTCGGTGTCTTTCACACAGCCCTTGTCTGAAGCCGTGGTCCCCGCGTTGTTGTTGATCCCGGCGATGTCGCAGATCGAGTAGACCTTGATCAGCCCGCGGCTGTTCTTGTAGCCGGCGTAGGCCGTCAGGTACTCCTGCACCGTCTTCGGCGACTTGTCCGACTCGTCGGTGAGGATGATGATCGCGAGGTAGGTATCCCGCTTCACGTGGGTCGTGGCGTAGCGCTGGAGGTAGCTCTCGGCCGCCTGGAGGCCCTGCTCGCTGCCGGCGCAGTCGTCGTAGGTCGTTCCCACCCGGACCAGGGCCTGGAAGTCGGCGATGAACTGCTGCTGGTTCTGCTCCATCTTCGCGGAGGTGAGCTTGGTGTCCGAGCCCGGGATCAGCAGCCCCATGTTCCCGGTGGTGCACGACGAAGACGTGGTGGTGATCCCCATGCGGAACGGGACGTCCTTGACGGTGGTGAACTGGTTGATGAAGGAGTCGAAGTTCGCGGCGAGCTCGTCCTGCTCGTCGTCCATGGAGACGGAGTTATCGATGACCCAGAGGACCTCGAGCTCCTTCTTGGCCACGGTCTGGGTGAAGAGGTCGGTGATCTCGTTGTACACGGTCACGGTGACCTCCGCGGTTCCGACGTTCCCGTAGGCGTCGTAGGCCTTGGCCAGGAGGGTGTGGGGGCCGTTGGACCCGAGGATGGTGTTCCAGGCGTGGGAGAAGTTCACGTAGTCGGAGGTCTGCATGCCGTTGGTGACGAGGACGCCGTTGACGAAGAGTTCCGTGCGGGTGACGCCGCTCGGGTCGATGGCGTTCACGAGGACCTCGACGCTCGCGCCGGAGACCGTGCTGTTGGCGCCGGGCTTGATGAAGCTCACCACCGGTGGCACGTACTCTTGGTTGTAGACGAAGATATAGACCTCGGCGGAGGTGCCGACGTTCCCGTCGGCGTCGTAGGCCTTCGCCCGGAGCTTGACCAAACCGTTGGCAACCTTCGTCGAATCCCAGACGAAGGAGTAGGTGGCCGAGGCGCCCCGGTTCGTCGCGTCGGTGGCGATCAGGTTCCCGTCACGGTAGAGCTCGACCTTGGCCACGGAGACGTTGTCGGTGGCCAGCGCCGTCACCGTCACGGTCTTCCCGCTCACCACGGCCTGGGGGGTCGGAGCGGTGATCGCGACCTGCGGAGCTTCCTTGTCGTGGTAGATCTCCACGTTCACCACGGCGGAGACGCCTTCGTTGTCAGAGGTATCCTTCGCCTTGGTCTGGAGCGCGTAGGTTCCGTTGGCAAGGCCCGAGATGTCCCAGCTGTAGCTGTACTGCCCCGGGGCCCCGGTGGTGAGGGCGACCTTGACTCCCTTGATGTAGAGGTCGACGGACTTCAGGGCCACGTTGTCGCTGGCGGTGGCCGTGATGACGACGGTCTTGCCGCTGACCTTGGCCTTGTCCGCGGGGGCGGTCACGGCGGTCACCGGGAGTTCCTTGTCGTTGTAGACGGTGACGGTGACGACCGCGGAGACGCCCTCGTTACCAGCGGCGTCCTTCGCCTTGGTCTGGAGGGTGTAGTCGCCGTTGGCGAGGGCGGAGGTGTCCCAGGTGTAGGAGTACTGGCCCGCGGCCGTGCTGGCCATCGGCGTGAGCACGCCGTTGAGGTAGAACTCAAACGAGGTCACCTTGAGGTTGTCCGTGGCGGTGGCCTTGATGCTCACGGCCTTCCCGCTCACCTTGCTTCCTCCCGATGGAGAGGTCACGGCGGTGACGGGAGCTTCGACGTCGTTTTCCACCTTCACGGTGACCACGGCGGACTTCCCGACGTTGCCGGAGGAGTCCGTGGCCTTGGACTGGAGGGTGTAGCTACCGTTTTGAACCTTCGTCGTGTCCCAGGTGTAGGAGTACGAGTTGGCGGCCGCGGTGAGTTCGGTCTCCACCCCGTTGATCAGGAGGATGACAGCGGAGAGGCCCTTGTTGTCGCTCGCGGTGGCGGTGATCTTCACCGCGGGGCCCATGACGGTGGCGTTGCTCGCCGGTGCGGTGACGGCGGTCACCGGTGGGACGTTGTCGTTGTACACGGTCACGCTCACCACCGCCGAGACGCCCTCGTTCCCGATGGCGTCGTAGGCCTTCGTCTGGAGCTTGTAGTCTCCGTTGGCGAGGAGGGTCGTGTCCCAGGTGAGGGCGTAAGTGTCACCCGTGCTCAGCGGGAGAGCGACCTTCTTGTCGTTGACGTAGAGGTCGACCCGCTCGACCTTGATGTTATCAGTTGCGGTGGCCTGGATGCTCACGGCCTTTCCGGTGGCGGTGGCTCCGCCGGTCGGAGCGGTGATGGCCGTGACCGGAGGGGTCTTGTCGTTGTCCACGGTGACCGAAACCACGGCCGAGGAGCCCTCGTTCCCGGCGGCGTCGTAGGCCTTGGTCTGGAGCGTGTAGGTGCCGTTGTCCCCGACGGAGGTGTCCCAGCTGTAGCTGTAGATCCCCGGAGCGCTTTCCTTCAGGACGACTTTGTTGTCGTTGATGTAGAGGTCCACTCGGGAGACACCCCGGTCGTCCTGCGCGGTCGCGGTCACAAGACTCGCCTTACCGGAGACCGTGCTGCCGCTCACCGGGGCCGTGATCTGCGTCACCGGCGCGGTGACGTCGGGTGGGAGGACGATGAGTTTCACGACTTCGGACTTCCCCGCGTTCCCGGAGGTGTCGTAGGCGATCGCGTGCAGGTCGTGGGAGCCTTCCGGGAGGTCCACGGTGTTCCAGGTGAAGTCGTAGGGGAGCTTGTCGATGGTCGCCAGGAGCACCGGTCCCTTGTAGATCTCGACCTTGGCCACCGCCCGGTCGTCTTTGGCCAGCGCGCTGATGGCGCTGCTCGGGATCCCGTAGAGGTTCGTCCCGGTCACCGGGGAGGCGATGGTCACCACCGGCGCCTCCGTGTCGGGAAGAAGCGAGTACCCTTCGGAGACGGTGTTCCCGTTCACCATTTTCTGGGCCATCTCGCCGCAGCCGGAGAGGAGGAGGATCGAAGCGAGGAAGAGGAGTTTCATGGTTTATCTCGGTTGAGGTTTTTCTAAATTTTATCACGGCAAACCGAGCCGGCTCTCGCGGCTCACCTTCGTATCGGAAGGCAGCCTAGAAAGTTGAGCTAAATCATCGGAATATTTTGGCAGGGGGAGCTGTGGACGCTTGAGAACCCAGAGAATCCGGTGCAAACCTTTGGAGGCTCTTCTCTTCTGACTAAGTTCTAGGCAGGCCCCGCGGGGACTGCCTACTTTTCAGTCATGGTGGTGACGTCGAACTTCTCCGGGACCTCGGCGGGGCTCGCGAGGTACTTCCTGCAGACCTCTGCGAAGCGCTTGCTCGGCTTATCCGCGGGGAGGGCCGCGAGGACTTCTTCGAACCGCTCCCGGGCGCCGGCGAAGTCCCGGGCCATGAACTTCCTGTGGCCATCGAGGAAGGCCTCGTGGAGCGCCGGGGTCTTCACCAGGGCGTGGCCCACGTGGAGGACCTCGAAGATGCTCACCGCCGCGGTCTTCCCTTTGACGATCACCTTGTCGATGGGCCTGGTCTTGATGTTGGTCAGGTCCAGCCGCGCGAGGGTGAACTCGGAGATGAGGATCTGGGCCCCGTAGTACTTGCACAGGCCCTCAAGCCGGGCGCCGAGGTTCATGTTATCCCCCAGGGCGGTGTAGGAGAAGATGCGGGAGGATCCCATGTTCCCCACGGAGCACTCGCCGGTGTTGAGCCCGATGCCGACGTTGAACTCGGGCCTGCCCAGCCGGCGGAACTCCTCGTTGATCCCCGGGAGCGTCTCCATCATCTTCAGCGCCCCCTCCACCGCGTACTGGGCGTGGTTGCCGATCGGCAGCGGCGCCCCCCAGATGGCCACGATGGCGTCGCCGATGTACTTGTCCAGGGTCCCCTTGGTGTCGAAGACGATGTCGGTCATCGCCCCCATGTAGACGTTGAGCGAGTGCGCGAGCTCGGTGGCGGTGAGGCCCTCGGAGATGCTGGTGAAGTCCCGGACGTCGGAGAAGAGGCAGGTGATGTCCATCTTCTGCCCGCCGACCTTGAGCATCTCCGGGTTCTTCAGCATCTCGTCGACGATGGTCGGGGCCACGTAGCGGGCAAAGGTTCCCTTGATCTGCTTCTTCTCCTTGTTGGCCTCGTAGAAGTTGATGAGGGTGTTCCAGGAGTAGAACGTGATGAAGCAGAAGAAGCAGTAGAAGAGCTTGAGCTCGAAGCCCCGGGGCATGAAGTAGAGCTTGTCCACGTAGGAGTAGAGGGCGATGAGGAGTCCCACCAGGGCCGCGTCGAGGATGGCGCTCCGGAGCTTCTGCACGAGGTAGATTAGCAGGGCCCCGAGGATGAGGAAGCCCATGGAGTAGAACATGGACTCGTCCGCGGGCCTGAAGAAGTGATTATCGAGGATCATCTGGGCGAGGTTAAGGTGGTTGAAGACCCCGGGCATCTGCGGCCCCAGCGGCGAGGGCCTGAGGTCGTGGGCGCCCTTGGCGGTGGAGCCGACGAAGACGAGCTTGTCCCGGAAGGTCTCGTGCATCTTCCGGTCGTCGTCCGGGGCGCTCAGGAGGGAGTAGAGGGAGACGGTGCGGAAGTTCTCCTCGTCGGCCATGTACCGGATCTTCGTCTCCCCTTCGTAGCTGATCTCCATCACGTTGTCTTTGAAGGTGATGAGGCCCCCGTTGTCGTCGACCTCGATCTCGAACTTCTTCCCGAGGTACGCCTCGACGGCGTTGAGCCCGAGGGAGCCGTAGTAGATGGTGTCGACGTTGATCAGGAGGAGGTACTGGCGGAAGATCCCGTCGCTGTCTTCCCGCGAGTCGATGAACCCCAGACCCACCTCGGATTGCACGAGGCGGTCGATGGGGAACATGAACTTGTTGATGTAGGACTGCTGGAGCTCGCCCTTGGACTTGGTGACGAGGGCGTCGTTGAGCATCTCCACCGGCGCCTCCGGGAGACCCCGGTCCTTGTCGTCTTCCTTCGTGTAGGCCAGGAAAACCCGGCGGCCCTCTTCGGCCTGGAAGTTCCGCAGGGCCTCGGCGAAGACCTCGTCGGGGTTCACTTCGTTGATCGGGGGCGACTCCTCCGGGTAGAGGATATCGAGGGCCACCACCTTCGCCCCGAAGGTCCGGAGCTTGTCGATCATCTGACCCTGCTTGGTCCGCGGGATGGGCCAGATGCCGATCTTGTCCAGGGAGTCGTCGTCGATGCGCACGAAGACGATGTCCTTGCTCAGGTAGTTCGGATTGAGCTGCTGCCGCAAGCGGTAGTCGTAGAATCGGTTTTCAAAGGAGACGGTGAAGTCAACGAGAGAGTAGTACCACGCCGCTTTGTCCTTGATGTCTCGCGTAAAGAAAGCGAAGAAAATACACCAGGCCGCAAACACGAAGAGGAGAAACATCCCTAGAGGGCGCAGCGAATTTGTGATAAGTTTTTTTAACATCCTCCAATTGTAAGCGATAGGAAAAAATATGAAACTCAATCTTTTGAAGGAACAATTTCATCAGCACGTGAAAAGCCTCCAGGACAAGATCACTCGGGAACTCCAGAAGCTC